>NZ_JAYSDA010000003.1:0-246233 GCF_041914625.1 Aquitalea pelogenes
GGACACTGCCAGACTCCCCCTTCGAAGCCCAGCTCAAACGAGCTGGGCTTTGTGCATTTGGCGGTGAAAATTGCTGACCAAACAACTGATGTGCAGGCGGGCATTAGCCTGTATTCCCCGCTTTCAAGGTAAGCAGTACTACGCTGTTACTGCTGGAGTGGCCGGTTTACAATGTCCGGCATGATTTGATCCTGGCATTCTGCCGACTTGATTCCACGCTTTCTCTGAGAGACTCCCTTGCTTGATTATCTGCATAAACGCCTGCACCTGTTTGTGCTGCTGTGGCTGGCCGTGTCCCTGATGGTGGGTATTCAATGGGCAATGTCAGAGTATCAACGCATTCAGGAAGACTTTGACCGTACAGCCAGGCTGGCGCATGGCGTGATTGCCAGAAAGCTGGACCAGAATGAATCGGTGCTGGCTGCACTGGATGCCATGCTGATGTCGCGGCAGAAGTTCGAGATGCCGATTCTCAAGTCATTTTCTCATCAGCTGCTGTCTCATTATTCTCAGCTGTATACCGTAGAGTTTTTCCAGAATGTCAGCCGGGATAACCGCAATACATTCCTGGACGAAATGCAGCAGCGCTTCGGCAAGACCTTTTTTATCCGGGATTTCGATATTGCCGGTCGCCGCAGCTGGGTACCTGCGCCCGTGCGTGAGCAGCATCTGGTGGTAACCATGATCGAGCCGGACATTGCAGCAGCCAGTTCGGTATATGGCTATGACGTGTTGCATGAGCCGCGTTTTGCCACCGAGATCAAGCAAGCCATTCGCAGCGGGCGCAAAGTCGCCTCGGTGCCTTTCGATTTGTATGAAGGTGGACGTGTCTATCTATTGATGCAGCCGGTGTTTCTGGATTCTCCGGTCCGGCAGGCAAGCGGGGCGCACAAGGAGTTGATTGGCGTGGTGGCGCTGGTGGTGTACTGCGAGAAATTGCTCACCATCTCTCCGGGTGAAGGAGTGCCGGCGGATCTGGAACTATCGATCATGGCTACGGCGAATCCGGGCTCAACCATCTATACCATTCCGGGCAAGCACAGCAACGGAGGAGGGTGGTGGCCTGCGGTAGCCAAGCTGGACATCAGCTTGCCGCTGGTGAGTCAGTCCCAGCCATTTACCTTGCGGGTGGGCAAGGAGGTGTTTCCGGGCGATTTCAAGTTCGGTGGTTTGCTGCTGCGTGAAGGGCTGGTCCTGTCGCTGATGCTTTCGCTGTGGCTGCTGTACAGTCAGCGTCTTGCCTTGCGCCGGGCACAGAGTCAGGCGGATGAAGCCTTGTTCCTGCAAAGCGAGCGTGCTGCCGTCGCCTTGAATGCCGTGCATGATGGCGTGATCATCCTGGATACGCAGCAGCAGATCGAAATGGCCAATCCGATGGCTTTGACCTTGCTGGGCGTGAGTCGGGAAGAGGTAGTCGGCCAGCCCTACCAGAATGTGTTCCGCTTGATTGGCGAGCTATCGGCCGAGTTTGCCGAGAATCCGATCAGCGAATGCTATCGCCAGGCGCATACGGTTGAATTGCCCGAGCGGATGCAGCTGGCAACGGCGCGCGGGCATGTGCGTCTGGTGGAGGGGGCGATTGCGCCGCTGTTTTCCCGTGCGGGCAGCCTGACCGGTGTGGTGTGTGCCTTGCGCGATATGGGGCCGGTACGGCAGCGCGCTGCCGAGGCGCTGGAGGCCAGCGAGTTGCGGGTGAAGGAGCATCTGGAAAAGCTGTCTCACGTAGCGCGTTTGCATACCATGGGTGAAATGGCCTCCGGTATTGCTCATGAAGTGAATCAGCCGCTGACTGCCATTTCCAATTACTGCCAGGCTTCCTTGCAGTTGCTGGAGTTTGGTGAAGACAGCCGGCCGCAGATAGAATCCGCCTTGCGACTGGCAGTGGCACAAGCGGACCGTGCCGGTGAAATCATCAAGCGCTTGCGTGCCCTGGTGAGCAAGCGGGCCATGGAAATCCGCCTGATCGACCTGAACCAGGTGGTGGGCAACTGCATGTTCCTGGCGGAGTACGACCTCAAGGAGCGTGGTATCGAGATGGTGCAGCTGTTGTCGGTGTATCCGATGACGGTGATGGCGGACAGCATCCAGATGGAGCAGGTGGTGCTGAACCTGTTGTCCAATGCCATGGATGCGCTGCGCGATGAACCGGTGATGAAGCGCCATATCATCATTCACACCCGGCGTGAGGGCAAGAAGGCCATTCTGGAAGTGCGTGATACCGGCCGTGGCATTTCTCCGGAGTCGCTGGAAGTGCTGTTCCATCCTTTCTTTTCTACCAAGCAGAATGGCATGGGCCTGGGTTTGTCGATCTGCCAGACCATTGTCGAGCAGTATGGCGGCCTGATTTGTGCAGAAAACATTCCAGCGAGCGGTGCCTGCTTCCGTATCGAGCTACCCTTGTCGCAAACGGTGGCTGCGACAGAGCAGGAACCAGCCGCCGGTTGAGACGGATTCAATACCAAAAAGAGCCGCATTGCGGCTCTTCAGGCTGCTGACAAGTGATTCGGTGCGGTTTGGCCGGTCCCGGCAAAGCCGGTCCTTTCGACTTACTGCTTGTTTCCGCAGCCTTCCCATCTCATCCCTATCCCCCCGCCCTTACCTTGTAAGGGGGCCTCGCTTTCTTTTCAGAAAGCGAGAGGGGCAATAAGCAAAAGAGCCGCTTTGCGGCTCTTTTGCTTGGTAGGTATGGCGCTGGTGGATCAGCGTGGCTCAACCACCACCTGGGTGCGTTGTGCACGTTCCTCGCGCGGGGTGATGCCAAAGTGATTGCGATAGGTGCTGGAGAAGTGCGGGCCGCTGGAGAAGCCGCAAGCCAGGCCGATTTGCACGATGGACTTGCTGGTTTGCTGCAGCAACTGGCGGGCGCGGCTCAGGCGCAGCTCCAGATAGTATTTGGATGGCACGGTGCTCAGGTACTGCTTGAACAGGCGTTCCAGCTGGCGACGTGACACCCCGACATAGTAGGCAATGTCGTCGGTGGTCAGCGGCTCTTCGATATTGGCTTCCATCAGGCTGACGGCTTCGGTCAGCTTGGGTTGGCTGCCGCCAATGCGGGTGGCCAGCGGAATGCGCTGGCGCTCGTTGCCGGGGCGCAGGCGTTCGATGCTGAACATTTCCGACAGGCGGGCGGTGAACTCATGGCCATGCTGATTGCCAACCAGCGACAGCATGAAATCCAGTGTGGCTGCACCACCGGCACAGCTCATGCGGCAGCGGTCGGTTTCGTACAGGTTGGACGAAACGATGACCTCGTGGAATTCCTCGGTAAAACGGCTGATTTCCTGCCAGTGAATGGTGGCGCGAAAGCCGTTGAGCAAGCCGGCGCGGGCCATCCAGTAACTGCCGCAGCCAATGCCGGCAATGGGCAGCTTGTCGGTGTGCAGGCCGCTGATGCTTTTGAGCAGTTCGTCCAGATTGACATCAATGGTGATGTCGTCCGCCAGGATGAACAGGCCGTCCAGCTTTGGCGCGTAAGCCAGTGGCAGGTCCACCGGCAGCTTCAAGCCATTGGACATGGCAACCGGCAGGCCATTGAGCGACAGCGGCAAGAATTCGTACAGCTTTTTTTCGGCCAGTTGATTGGCACGGGTCAGCACTTCGCTGGCGATGGCAAAGTCGGCCATGGAAGCGTGCGGAAGCAGGAGAAAACCGTAGCGTAACGGTTTGGCAGCGTGCATTGATTGACCCATGTTTGCAAAAAAGTTGAGCACTATACCAAAAAAGCAGGCCATGCCGTGGATGGCGTGGCGCTGCTATTTCAGTGTGGCATTGTACGATTTATTTAAGACTGCCGGAGAGGAATTGTGCAAGCCGCTCGCTTTGCGGATTGGCCAGCACTTCGCGCGGATTGCCTTGTTCTTCGATCTTGCCTTTGTGCAGGAAAATCACGTGGTTGGACACTTCGCGGGCAAAGCCCATTTCGTGGGTCACCACCACCATGGTACGGCCTTCGCGCGCCAGGTCCTGCATCACCCGCAATACTTCGCCGACCAGTTCCGGGTCCAGTGCTGAAGTCGGTTCGTCAAACAGCATCACTTCCGGTTCCATGGCCAGTGCGCGGGCGATGGCTACACGCTGCTGCTGACCGCCGGACATGTGCGACGGGTATTTGCCTTCCACGTCTTTCAGGCCCACCTTGTCCAGATACTTGCGCGCACGGGCAATGGCCTCGTCCCGCGACAGGCCCAGTACATGGATGGGCGCTTCGATGATGTTTTCCAGCACCGTCATGTGTGCCCACAAGTTGAAATGCTGGAACACCATGGCCAGCCGGGTACGGATGCGCTCCAGCTGCTTGTGGTTGGCGGCACGCAGCGCGCCGGTTTTCTTGTCCGGTACCAGTTGCAGCTCTTCGCCGCCCAGCTGGATCTGCCCGCTGTTGGGGTGCTCCAGCATGTTGATGCAGCGCAGGAAGGTACTTTTGCCCGAGCCGGAGGAGCCGATGATGCTGATCACGTCACCGGCATGGGCGGTGAGGGATACCCCCTTGAGCACTTCGTGGCTGCCATAGCTTTTATGCAGGTCGCTCACGCGCAGTTTGATGTCGGTGGCTGGTGCCGCGTCGTTGTGTTTCATGCTTGCAACCCTTGTATAAGGTTTCATCGCGCCGCTGTCATGCCGACAGCCGGCCATTGCTGAAAGAAGGCAGCCGCGGGGCTGCCCACGCTGTCAATGCTTGCGCGGGGCCAGGTAGGCCAGCCAGCGTTGCTCTGCCTGCTTGAACAGCCAGACAAAGACAAAAGTGAGTACCAGATAGATGGCCCCGGCAATCAGGAAGGGCTCGAAGGCCATATAGGTATCGCTGTAAATGCGGCGTGCCACCCCGGTGATGTCGGCCAGGGTAACCAGACCGGCCACCGCCGTGCTTTGCATCATCATGATCACTTCGTTGCTGTAGGCCGGCAGGGCGCGGCGCAGGGCGGAAGGAATGACGATACGGCGCATCATCAGCCATTTGCTCATGCCCATGGCGCGGGCGGCTTCGATTTCGCCCCAGTGGGTGGTGCGGATCTGGCCGGCGATGATTTCGGTGGTGTAGGCCGCAGTGTTCAGGGTAAAGGCCAGAATGGCGCAGAACCAGGCATCCTGCAGGTATTGCCACAGCCAGCTCTCGCGTACGGCATCAAACTGCGACAGGCCGTAGTAGATGATGAACAGCTGTACCAGCAGCGGTGTGCCGCGGAACACATAGGTGTAGAGCCAGACACTACCGGACAGCAGGCGGTTTTTCGACACCCGGCCCAGCGCCAGCGGAATGGCCAGCAGCATGCCCAACAGCAGCGAGGCGCCCAGCAGCTCCAGGGTCATCACGATGCCGTCGCTGGTGCTGAGCAGTGGCTGACCGTCGGCCCCGCCCAGAAAGGCCGGCAATTTGTCGAGGATAAGGTGAAAGTCGATCACAGGCCGTTCTCCTTCAGACCGGTGGAATAGCGACGCTCCAGCATGCCCAGCAGGATGTTGGACACGCTGGTGATCACCAGGAAGATCACCGCTACCAGCATGTAGACGGTAAACGGCTCCTGGGTATTGGACTTGGCTGCGTCGGCGCGGTACATCACGTCATTCAGGCCGATCACCGAGACCAGCGCGGTGGACTTCACCAGTACCAGCCAGTTATTGGTAAAGCTGGGCAGGGCAAAGCGCACCATTTGCGGAAAGGTGATGCGCCAGAAAATGCGCAGCGGCCCCATGCCGTAGGCGGCACCGGCTTCCATCTGTCCCTTTGGCACGGCCATGATGGCGCCGCGGAAGGTTTCGGTCATGTAGGCACCGAAGATGAAGCCCAGTGTCAGCACCCCGGCAATGAAGGGGTCGATGTCCGGGGCGGCCCAGCCCATGGCGGCGGCCACATCGTTGAGCAGCATCTGCACGCCGAAGAACAGCAAGAACATCCATACCAGGTCCGGCACACCACGCACCACGGTAGAGTAAAGCTCGGCCAGTGTGCGCAAGGGTTTGGACGGGGCCATCTTGAACATGGCACCGACCAGGCCCAGTACGACGGAAACCGCCAGCGATGCCGCCGCCAGTTTCAGTGTCAGCACCGCTCCATCGAGGATGCTGGGAAGATATCCGTGTAAAAACATGTACTACCCCTGTGTTTCCCGGGAAGGGACGGCGCGGACGACTGCTCGCCCGCGCCACCATGACGGTTTATTTGCCGTAGATGTCGAAGCTGAAATACTTCTTCTGGATCTTGTCGTAGCTACCGTCGGCACGAATCTGCTGCAAGGCCTTGTTGATGCGGGCCAGCAGGGCTGCGTCGGTCTTGCGTACGGCAACGGCTGCGCCTTCACCGAAGTACTTCACCTCGTTGTACTCCGGCCCGGCAAAGGCGTAACCCTTGCCCGCCGGTGTCTTGATGAAGTCGGACTCACCCACGGCGGCATCGACAAAGCTGGCATCCACGCGCCCGGCTTTCAGGTCGAGGAAGGATTCCGGCGCCTTGGCATAGGACACCAGTTTTGCGCCCAGCTTTACCCAGTTGTCACGGGCGTATTTTTCCTGGATGGAAGAACGCAATACGCCAATCTTCTTGCCCTTGAACCAGGCATCGTTGATCTGGCTGCCTTGTTTGGCTACCAGACGGCTGGGCATGTTGTAGTACTTGTTGGAGAAGCTGACCACCTTCTTGCGCTCTTCGGTGATGTTCATCGAGGCGATGATGGCGTCGAACTTGCGTGCCTGCAGGGCAGGGATGATGCCGTCGAAGTCCTGCGGCACCACTTCGCAGGTCACTTTCATGGCAGAACACAGGGCCTGGGCGATATCAGGGTCGAAGCCCTTCATCTTGCTGTCCGGGCCTTGTTGGGAAAACGGCGGGTAACTGGCATCGGTGGCAAAGCGCAGGGTTTCGCCTTGGGCAGCAGCAGCCATGCCGAGCGCGCACGCGCCCAGCACCATGAGGGACTTGAACATGGTTTCTCCGGTAGGTCTTTTTGTTGGATGTGTGGTCCTGTGCGCCGACAGGCAGGCTGCCGGCGCAAGCTGGACTATGCAGCAGACGTGCCGGGCTTAGCCGCCGTAGACGTCAAAGTGGAAGTACTTGTCCTGTACTTTCTTGTAGCTGCCATCCTTGCGGATCTGCTCGATGGCCTTGTTGATGCGCGTGGCCAGGGCCTGGTTGCCCTTTTTCACGGCAATGCCGGCGCCCAGACCGAAGTACTTCACGTCGGCGTAGTTGGGGCCGACAAAGGCGTAGCCCTTGCCACCGTCGGTCTTGAGGAATTCCTGCTCGCCCACTGCGCCATCGACAAAGACGGCATCAACACGGCCGGCTTTCAGGTCGAGGAAGGATTCAGGGGACTTGGTGTAAGCCACGATGGTGGCACCGTTCTTGCCCCAGAAGTCACGGGCAAACTTTTCCTGGGTGGACGCACGCAGCACGCCGATCTTCTTGCCCTTGAAGGAAGTTTGCGACACCTGGGTGTTGCTCTTGGCCACGATGCGGCTGGCGATGTTGTAGTACTTGTTGCTGAAGTCGACGGCCTTCTTGCGCTCTTCGGTGATTTGCATCGAAGACAGGATGGCGTCGAACTTGTTGGCATTCAGTGCGGGAATCAGGCCGTCCCAGTCCTGCGGCACGATCTGGCAGCTCACCTTCATGGCGGTACACAGGGCCTGGGCCATGTCGATGTCGAAACCTTCCGGCTTGCCATCAGCACCTTGCTTGGAGAACGGCGGGTAGTTGAGGTCTACACCAAAGCGGATGGTTTCTGCGTGACTGGCAAAACCGGACAGGCTGACTGCAACTGCAGCCGCAAAAATAACCTTCTTCATATGTGTCTCTGCTTCTCGCATGCAGGGAGCAAGCGTGCTGCTTGTTCCCGTGGTCTTACTTTGTAAACCCGGCGCGGATGGGATGGCTGCCTGGGCAGCACGGCCGGAACCTGTTGTTGTTATGCCTGCATGCGCCTCCTGTGAAGACGCCAGGCAATGGTGGCACGGAAACTCCCTGCCCAACAATCAGTCGCATTTGGCGCGGATAGCAACAAATTGCGAAGGGGCGCATTCTACGCCAGTTTGTAACTCTTGTGAAACGTCATCAAAATCAGTCACTTATAACTTGATTGTCGGATTGTATACAATGTAGGCTGTCACGGCCTTTTTGTAATTGGCCGTCGCATTGCTATAAGGCAAATAGTGGGAGAAAAACCAGTAGTGCAGTGGCTGCCGGTTTTTCATGCTGCACTGCATCCCATCTTTCTGTAAGTCGATGTCGCATTAAGGAAATCCCGCTGGTAGCGGGCTTACTACAATGCCCCGACACAAACCGTGCATACAACAAGAGAAGCCCCATGTCGCTTACCAACAAGACCGAACTGGCGAGCCTGATTGCCGATATTCAGGCCGTTGCCGAGAGCAAGCTTTCACCCAAGGAGACACCACAACTCGCCGGATTCTTCCCGATCTACTTTGAAGAAACCGAGCATGCCGACCTGCGCCAGTTTTCCTCGCTGGATCTGTTCGGTGCTGCACTGGCCCATTTCGAGTTCGCGCGCAAGCGTAACCCCGGCCAGCACAAGGTGCGTATCTATACTCCCGATTTCGAGCGTGATGGCTGGCAAAGCACCCATTCGGTGATTGAAGTCGTCAACGACGACATGCCTTTCCTGATCGACTCCATTTCCATGCTGCTGTCGCGCTACAACATCAATCTGCACCTCTTGGTGCACCCGGTGTTGTCGGTTGGTCGCGACAAGAACGGCAACCTGCTGGAAGTAAAACGCACGCAAGACCGCAGCCTGCCGCTGGAATCCTTCATCCACGTGCAGATCGACCGCGTCAGCGATGCCGCCACCCTGCAAAAGCTGGAAGCCGAACTGAACCGCATCATTGCCGACATCCGTCTGGTGGTGAGCGACGAGCCGAAAATGCGCGCCGTGGTGGGCGACATCGGCAAGGACCTGGCCAAGGTCAAGGGCGAACGGGCGGCAGAAGCCAAGGAAGCCGTGGATTTCCTCGGCTGGATGGCGGCCAACCACTTCCTGTTCATGGGCTATTGCGACTACGACCTGGTCAAGCGTGATGGCAAGGACAGCCTGAAGATCGTCAAGGATTCCGGCCTGGGCATCCTGCGCGACCAGGGCGACAAGGAATACTCCGCCAGCTTTGAAACCCTGCCGCAAGAACTGCGCGAACTGGCGCACCTGCCGCAGCTGATCATCCTGAACAAATCGCAAACCCGCTCCATCATCCACCGCCCGGCCTATGTCGACTTTGTCGGCATCAAGCGCTTCAACGACAAGGGCGAAGTGATCGGCGAGCGCCGTTTCCTTGGCCTGTATACCGCCGGTGCCTATCAGGCTTCGCCGAAAGACATTCCGCTGGTGCGTCAGAAAGTGGCCAGCGTGGTGGCCAACTGCGATTACGTGGACGACAGCTACAAGGCCAAGACCCTGGGTTTTGTGCTGGAAAGCTATCCGCGTGACGAGCTGTTTGAAATTCCGGCCGATGTGCTGGGCCCGATCGCCGAAGGCATTGTCAGCCTGCAAGAGCGCCCGCGCGTGCGCCTGTTCGTGCGCAAGGACCGCTACCACCGCTATGTCAGCAGCCTGGTATACGTGCCGCGTGACAGCTTCAATACCGAAGTGCGCCTGAAAATCGAGAAGGTGCTGATGACTGCCTTCAACGGCAGCTCGGCAGAATTCAGCGTGCAGATCAGCGACAGCTCGCTGGCACGCGTGCATTACATCATCCGCACCAACGCCTCCAAGCTGCCGGCCTTCCGCGAATCCGATATCGAGGCGGAAATCGCCCGTCTGGTACGTGGCTGGGTGGAAGAAATGCACCAGCAACTGGTGGAAGTGCATGGCGAAGAAGCCGGCAACCTGCTGTTCAATCGCTACCGCACCGCCTTCCCGGTGGCGTACCGCGAAGAGTTTGCCGTACGTAATGCAGTGCTGGACGTGCAATTGCTGGAATCCGTGTCTGCCAGCAACCCGCTGGCCATGAAGCTGTACCGTCCTTTCCATCGCGGCAACCAGGCATTCAACCTGAAGCTGTTCCGCGAAGGCGAGCCGATGAGCCTGTCCGCCAGCCTGCCGATTCTGGAAAACATGGGCGTCAAGGTGCGCGACGAGCATCCGTACCGTGTCGAGCGTGAAGACGGCTCCGCGGTGTGGATCAGCGACTTTGGCCTGGACGTGGGTGCCTTCTTCGAACAGATGTCCAGCGAAGCGGTACAGAAAGACTTCCAGGAGCTGCTGTCCCAGGTGTTTGCCAAGCGTTGCGAAAACGACGGCTTCAACCGTCTGGCGCTGATTGCCGGCCTGGACTGGCGTGAAATCTCGCTGGTGCGTGCGCTGGCGAAGTACCTGCGTCAGGGCGGCCTCACCTTCAGCCAGAACTATCTGGAACAGTGCGTGGCCAACTACCCGGAAATCACCCGTCGTCTGGTGGCGCTGTTCGTGGCCCGCCTGGACCCGGTGAATGCCGACGACGCCCGCGCTGATGCACTGCTGGCCGAAGTGAAAGAGCTGCTGGACAATGTGGCCAACCTGGATGAAGACCGTATCCTGAACGGCTTCCTGGCCGTGATTCTGGCTACCCGCCGCACCAACTTCTGGCAGAAGGATGCCGACGGCCAGTTCAAGTCCTATATGTCCTTCAAGCTGGAATCCAACCTGATTCCCTTCCTGCCGCAGCCGCGCCCGATGTTTGAAATCTGGGTGTACAGCCCGCGTGTGGAAGGCGTGCACCTGCGCGGCTCCAAGGTAGCGCGTGGCGGCCTGCGCTGGTCCGACCGCATGGAAGACTTCCGTACCGAAGTGCTGGGCCTGGTGAAAGCGCAGATGGTGAAGAACTCCGTCATCGTGCCGATGGGTTCCAAGGGTGGCTTTGTCGGCAAGCAACTGCCGGCACCGAGCGACCGCGAAGCCTTCCTGGCTGAAGGTATCGCCTGCTACAAGATCTTCATCTCCGCGCTGCTGGATGTCACCGACAACCTGGTGACCGGTCAGATCATTCCGCCCAAGGACGTGCGCCGTCTGGACCCGGATGATCCGTACCTGGTGGTGGCTGCCGACAAGGGCACTGCAACCTTCTCCGACATCGCCAACGGCATTTCCGAATCCTACGGCTTCTGGCTGGGTGACGCTTTTGCCTCCGGTGGTTCCGCCGGTTACGACCACAAGGGCATGGGCATTACCGCCCGCGGTGCCTGGGAATCGGTCAAGCGCCACTTCCGCCATCTGGGCATCAACACCCAGGAGCAGGATTTCACCGTGATCGGCATTGGCGACATGGCTGGCGACGTATTCGGTAACGGCATGCTGCTGTCCGAACACATCTGCCTGAAGGCCGCGTTCAACCACCTGCACATCTTCCTGGACCCGACCCCGGACGCCAAGACCAGCTTTGCCGAACGTGCCCGCCTGTTCAATCTGCCGCGTTCCAGCTGGGCAGATTACAACCGCGAGCTGATTTCCAAGGGTGGTGGCATTTTCGAGCGCTCGGCCAAGTCCATTCCGCTGTCGCCTGAAGTCAAGGCCTGGCTGGAAACCGACAAGGACCACATGGCGCCGAACGAGCTGATCCATGAAATCCTCAAGGCCAAGATCGACCTGCTGTACAACGGCGGTATCGGTACTTACATCAAGGCTTCCACTCAGAGCCATGCCGACGCCCGCGACCGCGCTTGCGATCCGGTACGTGTCAATGGCAACGAGCTGCAAGCCCGCGTGGTGGCTGAAGGCGGTAACCTGACCTGCACCCAGCTGGGTCGTGTCGAATTTGCGCTGTGCGGCGGCCGTATCGCCACCGACGCCATCGACAACTCCGCTGGTGTGGATTGCTCCGACCACGAAGTCAACATCAAGATCCTGCTGGGCGCGGTGATGCAAGCCGGTGACATGACGCTGAAACAGCGTAATGAACTGCTGGCCGAAATGACCGAAGAAGTGGGTCATCTGGTGCTGCGCAATAACGTGCTGCAAACCCAGGTACTGGCCATCAAGCGTCTGGAAGCCGCCTCCATGCTGTCCACCCATGCCCGCATGATTGCGCACATGGAAAAGACGGGCGAACTGAACCGCGAAATCGAATACCTGCCGTCCGATACCCAGATCAACGAACGCCGTCTGGCGCGTCAGGGTCTCACCGTGCCGGAAATCGCCGTATTGCTGGCGTACAGCAAGATTTCGCTGGATCAGGCCATTCTGGCTACCGATGTGCCGGACGATGCCGACTTCCTGCCGGTGCTGGTGAACTACTTCCCCAAACCGCTGCAACAGCGCTTTGGCAAGCAGATGGAACAGCATCAGCTGCGTCGCGAAATCATCGCCAACCAGCTGGCCAACCAGATCATCAACCGCATGGGCACCACCTTCGTGTTCCGCCTGCAGGAAGAGTCGCCGTTCTCCGCGGCCGACATCGCCCGCGCCTGGTGGATTGCCAGCCGCGTGTTTGATGCGGAAAACCTGTGGGGCCAGATCGAAGCGCTGGACAACCTGATTCCGGCCGACCAGCAAATGCAGATGATGGTGCTGGTGCGTACCCTGATCGAACGCGTCACCCGCTGGGTGCTGCGCAACAAGCGTCCGTTCACCTCGGTGAATGCCGTGATCGAACAGTACGCCGGCAAGGTACAGGAACTGCTGGCACGTCTGCCGGCACTGGTGGATGCCAGACAGTACCCGGCCGTGGCCGAGCTGGAAGCCCGCCTGAGCCTGCCGAACATGCCGCAGGAACTGGCCCGCGTGCTGGCGCGTCTGGAGTTTGCCGTACCGCTGATGGACATCATCGAAATCAGCGAAGGCGGCGAACTGTCGCAGGACGAAGTGGCACAGAACTACTTCCAGCTGGGTCGCACCCTGCAACTGGACTGGCTGCGTGACGCCATTACCGGTCTGCCGCGCGACAACCGCTGGCAGTCGCTGGCCCGTTCCGCGCTGCGTGACGACCTGTACCGCCTGCATCGCAAGCTGGCCAAGCTGGCCCTCAGCGAAGCCATCGGCGACAAGGCTTTTGCCGATGCCTGGCTGAGCAAGCGTCGTGGCGAGCTGGAACTGTGCTACCAGATGTTTGCCGAGCTGCAGTCCTTCAGCGTGCTGGACCTGGCCATGCTGTCTGCTGGCATGCGCGAGCTCAACAATCACCTGCTGGCCTGATCTGTCAGTATTGCAATATCAAACCGGCCCCCAGGGGCCGGTTTTCAGGCTGCTGACAAAGTGATTTGCTTCGGTTCTGCAGGACCCGGCGTAGCCGGGCCTCTCCGGATTAGTCATTCAGTCCGCAGCCTTTTTATTTCATCCCAATCCCCCCGCCCTTGCCCTGCAAGGGAGCCTCTCCTTCTTAGTGGAAGGAGAGATTGGGTTGGCATTAATTTACCAACCGGCCCCCAGGGGCCGGTTTTTTTATGGTGATCAGCACAAAATGCGCCGGGTTTGATGAGAAGCGGCGGACGGCAGCAGGCAAATCCGGCTATCATCCGCACTTGACTCCGGCATCCATCATGCCGAACAGACTGGAATGACAAGATGCAGAACACACAGGCCGACGCCTCCGCTCGGGAAGCAGAGCAAGCCTGGCGCCACGCCAAGCAACTGGAACAGGCGCTGATCGAACTACTGCAGCAGGCCTTGCCGGCCAGCGGACTGTGCACCGTGGGCAAGCCGCTGACCGAACAGCAAAAACGCGGCGAATCCCGCCAGGCGCTGTGCTGCAGCCTGCCGCTGCTTCAAAAGAAAAAGCGCAAGGACACTATCGTCGCCTTCCTGAATTTCCAGATCAGCTTGGCGGGCGACGGCGTGCCACGTGTTGGTTCGGGTGCAGGGGCGGAGCCGCTGGGCCCGGTGCTGCACATTGCGCACTGGACCTGTGAATTCAGCTTCGATTACGACGCCTACGTCGGCTTCCCCGCCACCGGCTGGCAGCCCTGGCTGAATCAGGCAGGCCGCCTGCTGCGCTGGGAAGATGACGAATCGCCGTTTGGCGATGAATGGACCTACAGCCTGCGACTGGATGCCCTGAGCACCGACGAAGGCCTGCTGCGCCGTGTTGTGTTGCAGCCGGTGCTGGCGCTGCTGGAAGGCGCCGCAGCGACAACAGCCTTGCCGGACGATTTGCCGGGCCTGGTCCGCTATGTGGATGTCCCGGCCGAGGACGGCCTGCAGGACTTGCGCGTGACTGCCTGAAGCTGCGCCGGCGCTGACGCAAGAAAAACCCCGCCTCGATGTGCGGGGTTTTTTCATGGGCGCGGCCAGGACCGTCCTGCTTCACTGCGCCTGCCAGCTTCCGCCTAGCGCCTTGATCAGATTGACACTCCAGACAAACTGGCTGCCATGCAGCTGGGCTTGCAGGCGTTGTGCGCCAAGCAGGCTTTGCTGGTTGATGGCCAGCGTCAGCGCGTTATCCAGCCCTTCGCGATAGCGCAACAGGGAAATGTCGTAGGCGTGCTGCTGGCTGCTGACTGCGTCGCCTTGCTGCGTGCTGGCCTGATCCAGCCCTTGCAGGGTGGATAGTGCGTCCTGTGTTTCCTGGATGGCCTGCAAGACTGTCTGGCGATAACTGCTGGCAGCGGCCTGATAACCAGCCTCGGCATAGTCCACCCCGGCGCGGGTCTTGCCATTGTCAAACAGGGTCTGGCCTGCTTGCAGGCCCAGCGACCACACCAGGGCCGGTGCGGAAACCAGCCGTGCCAGCTGGGCGGACTCATAACCGATATAGGTGGGCGACAGCGTGAGCTGCGGGAACCAGGCGGCCTTGGCCACGCCGATTTGCGCATTGGCGGCGGCCATCGCGCGTTCGGCGGCGGCAATGTCCGGGCGGCGTTGCAGCAGATCGGCCGGAACGCCCGCTGGAATGACGGGCAGGCGGGCCGGCAGGCTCGCTGCACCCAGCTGGAAACTGCTGGCCGGATGGCCGCTCAGGGTGGCCAGCAAGTCCTGCTGCTGCTGGCGCTGGTTGCCCAGCAGGCTTAGCTGGGCCTGCGCCGCTTGCAGGCTGGCTTGCTGGGTGGCCAGTGCACCGGCGGCGTCCAGCCCTTCGCGATGGCGGATTTCAGTCAGCTGCAGCACTTTTTGCTGCAGGCTGATGGATTGCCGCAGCAGGGCGCTTTCCTCATCCAGCTGGCGCAGCTGGAAATAGGCCGTGGCAAGTTGCGCACTCAGCAGCAGGCGCACGTTTTCGCTGTCAGCCTGGCTTTGCGCGGCGCTGGCGCGTGCGCTTTCCACGTCACGGCGTACCCGGCCCAGCCAGTCGAATTCGTAGCTCACATTCAGCGTGGGCTTGTAATCGTTCTGGATGGTGCTGCTATTGGTGGACTGGTAATTGGTGAGGGGACGGTCAGCCGAAATGCGTGTGCGGCTGACGCTGGCTCCAGCACTGACAGCGGGCAGGGTGGCTGCGGCATGGATGCCAGCCTGGGCCTGGGCCTGTTGCAGGCGGGACAGTGCCAGTTTCAGGCTGGCATTGCCGGCCATGCAGTCGGCTTCCAGCCGGTTGAGCGTGGCATCGCCAAACTGTTGCCACCAGGGCTGTTTGGCCTGCTGGTCGGCTGGCTGGGCTGCTTGCCACTGCCCGCTGCCTTGCCAGCTGGTGGGCATGTCACTGATGGCCGGGGTGCGGTAGTCCGGTCCGATGGCCGCGCAGCCGGCCAGCGTCAGCAGCAAGCTGGTGCCAGCCAGCGGGGTAAGGAAGGCGCGCATGGCTCACTCACCCTTGCCGCTGGCGACAATGGCCACGCTCTGGCCGTTGTGGATGGCATCGGACGGATTCAGGATGATGCGCTCCTTGCCGCTCAGCCCGGCCTTGATGGCAATGTCCTTGCCATAGTCTGTCCCCAGTGCCACTTTTTGCAGTCTTACCTTGTTGTGTTCGTCCACCACGGCCACCTGGCTGCCCTCGGGGCCGAATACCAGGGTATTGGTGGGCAGGGTCAGCCCGGCGGGGCTCTTGAGCTTGAAGCTGGCTTCCACATACTGGCCGGGCAGCAACTGGTGCTGGGCATTGGGCAGGACTACCTCGACCTGCAGGGTGCGGCTGGCCGGATCGATGGCACCGGCAGTGCGGGCGACCTTGCCTGCCAGCGGCTTGCCGCCCTCGGTCAGCGTGATGTCCACCGGGTCGCCCACCTTGACCTGGTTGGCACGGTCTTGTGGCAGGTAGACGTACAGGTGCAGCTGGTCCACCTGCGCCACGCTGAACAGCGACTGGCCGCTGCCGCCATTGCCGGCATTGACCAGACTGCCGTTGTCGATATTGCGTTTGGTGACGATGCCGTCAAACGGTGCCACGATGCGGCCGAAGTCCTGCTGGTCGCGCAGCCGTTTCAGCGTGGCCTGGCTTTGCTGGAAGGCGGCGGTTTTTTCATCCAGCTCCTGCTGGGAAACCGCATCCTGCGCGCGCAAGCGGCTCCAGCGCTGATAGGCGTTACGTGCCAGTGCATGGCTGGCGGCGGCTTCCTCTACTTGCTTGTCGATGTCCGGGGTGTCCAGCACCGCCAGCAGCTCGCCCTTTTTCACCGACTGGCCGATGTCCTTGAACCATTGTCTGACGTAACCGCTGCCACGCGCATACACCAGTGCCTCGCGCATGCCTTGCAGCGTGGCCGGCAAGGTCAGCCGGTTGTCGTGGCGATTGTTCTGCGCCTGCACCACCCGTACCTGCTGGATGGCACTCTGGCTGGCCTGTTTTGCCAGCGTGTCGGCATTGGCCTGGCGCGCCAGCAAGGTGCGGCCCAGCCCGGCTAGCAACAGCAGTACGATGATGATGGTGACGGTGCGGGCGCGGCGCGCCACCTTGTCGCGGCCGTCAAGGCCGGGGAGGGTGTCGTGGTGGAAGGCTGGCACGCCCTGATTGGCATGGCGCTGATCGGTCATGGTGTTGTCCTAGGCTGCTTCAGGCGTAGTGGGGTTTGCGTCATCCGGGGTGCTGGCGGCTGCGCGGCGTCTGGCCAGATAACTGTGGAAGCTGGCAAACACCACCGGGACGAAGAGCAGGGTGGAGACGGTGGCAAACAGCAGGCCGCCAATGACGGCGCGGCCCAGCGGTGCGTTTTGTTCCGAGCCGTCGCCAATGCCGATGGCCATCGGAATCATGCCGATGATCATCGCCAGTGCCGTCATCAGCACCGGGCGCAGGCGGGTGGCCCCGGCTTCCAGCGCGGCGGACAGTGGCGGCAGGCCTTCGTGCAGGCGCTGACGGGCAAAAGACACCACCAGAATGCTGTTGGCGGTGGCCACGCCCATGGTCATGATGGCCCCGGTCAATGCCGGTACGCTCAGGTTGGTGCCGGTCAGTATCAGCATCCAGGCAATGCCTGCCAGTGCTGCGGGCAGGGCGGTAATGATGATGAAGGGGTCCAGCCAGGACTGGAAGTTCACCACGATAAGCAGGTAAACCAGCACGATGGCACCCAGAATGCCCAGGCCCAGCCCGGAATAGGAGGACTGCATGGTTTCCACCTGGCCGCGCAGGCTGATCTTGCTGCCCTTGGGCAGCCCGGCCTCGCTCTGGCGGATCAGCTGCTGGATTTCGCTGGCCACCGCGCCCAGGTCGCGCCCGCGCACATTGGCGTAGATGTCCACCGCCGGCTGGATATTGTAGCGGCTGACAATGGCGGCCTCGCGGCCGGGGCTGACGCGCACCAGATTGCCCAGCTGCTGTGGCGTGCTGCCGTTGACGCCCGCCGGGTTGACCGGCAGTTGCAGCAGCTCATCCAGCCCGTTGATGCGGTACTGCGGGGTTTGCGCCTGCATGTTGTACACCACGCTATTGGCCGGGTTCAGCCAGAAGGTGGGCTGGGTCTGCTGGCTGCCGGATAGCGGCAACAACAGGTTTTGTGCCACATCGACCGCATTCAGCCCCATGCTCTGCAGGCGGGTGCGGTCCATGTCCAGCTTGAGCGACGGTGCATCCATGCGTTGATGGACATGGACATCCACTGCGCCGTTGATCTGCTTGATATGGTCGGCCAGCTGCACGGCAAAGGCGTGGTTCTGCGCCATGTTCTTGCCGTAAATCTGCACGTCAATGGCTGATGGAGTGCCGAAGTTGAGAATCTGGGTAACGATGTCGGCCGGCTGGAAGAAGAACTCCACCCCCGGAAAGCGTTTGGCCAGCAGCGATGGAATTTTTTCGATGTAATCGGCACTTGGCTGATGGCCCGGTTTTAGCGAAATCAGGATGTCCGCATCCAGCGTGCCGATGGTGCCGGAATTGCTGTAGGACAGATTGATGCCGGAATAGGGCAGGCCGATATTGTCGATGATGGTGTCCAGCTCGCCCGCCGGAATGATTTCCCGCAAGGCATTGTCCACGCCATCGGCCAGCCTGGCGGTGTTTTCGATGCGGGTGCCGGTGGGCGCGCGCATGTGCAGCTTGATCTGTCCGGTATCCACGGTGGGGAACAGGTCGCGCCCCAGTAGCAGGTACAGGCCGCAGGACAGCAGGCAGAAACCGAGAAACCCGGCCAGAAAGCGGCGACGGTGGGTCAGCAGGTGGCTGAGCAACAGCACATACACGCTGCGCAGTTTTTCAAACTGATGGTTGAAACGCTCATGTACATGGTGAATCCAGGCCGTTACCCGGCCGCTGCGCCCCTGATGACCCATCAATAACAGCGCCAGCGTGGGCACCAGCGTACGCGACAGCAGGTAGGAGGCCAGCATGGCAAACACCACTGCCTCGGCCAGCGGCACGAACAGATAGCGCGCCACGCCTTCCAGAAAGAACATCGGCACAAACACAATGCAGATGCACAGCGTGGCTACAAAGGCCGGAATGGCAATTTCCCCGGCACCTTCCAGAATGGCGGTGTGCAGGTCCGAACCCATGTGCAGATGGCGCTCGATGTTTTCGATGGTCACCGTGGCATCGTCCACCAGAATGCCCACTGCCAGCGCGAGGCCGCCCAGCGTCATCACATTGATGGTTTCACCCACCGCATGCAGCAGAATCACCGAGGAAAAAATCGACAAGGGAATGGAGATGGCAATGATGGACGTGGTGCGCCAGTTGCCCAGAAACAGCAGCAGCATGATGGCCGTTAGCGCGGCGGCAATCAGCGCCTCGTGCACCACGCCTTCCACGGCGGTTTTGACGAATACCGACTGATCCGCCAGCAGCGACACTTCAATACCCTTGGGCAGCAAGGGCGTGACCGAAGGCAGCAGGCTTTTCAGATTGTCCACCACGCTGAGCGTGGATGCGCCGCCGTTCTTGTACACCGACAGCAACAAGCCGCGCTGGCCGTTCTGCCGCACGATATTGGTTTGCGGCGAATAGCCGTCCCGCACATGCGCCACCTCGCCCAGATAGGTGGTGGCCCCATTGCTGCTGCGCACCGGAATATTGTTCAGCCCGGCAATGGTGGTGGGCGAACCGTTCAGGCCGATATTGAATTCGGTATCACCCAGCTTGGCAGTACCTGCAGGCAGGATCAGGTTCTGGCTGCTGATGGCATTCACCACGTTGGCCGGCGTCATGCCCTTGGCGGTAATGGCGGCCAGGTCCAGATCCACCGACAGCAGGCGCACCTTGCCGCCGTAAGGGTAGGGAATGGCCACGCCGGGAATGGTCACCAGTTGCGGGCGCAAGGTATTGACCGCGGCATCGAACACATCCTGCTCCGACAAGGTCTTGCTGGACATGCCCAGTTGCACCACCGGCACGCTGGAAGCGGTGTACTTGATCACCAGCGGTGCGGTGGTGCCGGTTGGCATCTGCCGTACCACCGCCTGCGATACCGATACCACCTGGGCAATGGCGGTCTGGATATTGACGTTGGGCTGGAAGAAAATCTTGATCACCGCAATGCCGTTGAGCGACTGCGACTCGATATGCTCGATGTCATTCACTGTGGTGGTGAGGATGCGCTCGTTGGACTGGGTGATGCGGTCGGCCATTTGCTGCGGTGCCAGGCCGTTGTAACCCCAGATGACGCTGATGACCGGGATGTCGATTTCCGGCAGCACATCCACCGGGGTGCGCAGCAGCGCCAGCACACTGGCCAGCACAATGACAATGGCCATCACGATAAAGGTGTAAGGTCGGCGCAGCGCCGTTTCAACAATCCACATCGGGGAAAACTGCCTTCCTGCCTGTGACCGGTCCGCGTGGCCGGCTTGTTGTTGCTGGCGACTGTGCCGGCAGCGCCCGCCTGCGGCAGGGGTGCCGGTGGCAGCGAGGGAAAAGGGCGCAGGCTCAGTCGAGTTTTATTATTGTGCCATCGCGCTGCTGCCAAAGCAGGTCAACCGCCATGTCCTTTGTGATAGTAGCCCAATGCATGGCGGCTGCGTGGGGCAATGCGATGACAATTTGTTATCAATTATGACTGCGCTGCTGGTGTGTCCGGTGTATCGCTGCTGAACAGCAGTACCGGTGTCTTGGTGTCGGGCAGCATGGTATGGCCGAAGGCATGCAGTCCGGCCTTGCACAGAACCCGGGCGGATGCCGCATTGTCGGGGTTGATGTAAGCCACCACCCGCGACAGGTGCAGGCTGTGCAAGCCGTACTGCACGCAGGCCGTCGCCGCCTCGCTGGCATAAGACAGCCCACGCCAGGCTGGCAGCATGACATAGCCAACGTCCACATCGGCAAGGCCTGCACGGCGTATCAGGCCGCACATGCCTACCGGCTGGCCGTCTTCGCGCCGTTCCACACACCACAAACCGATGCCGTGCTCGGCGTAACTGAGCAAAGGCCCGCGCAGCAGGTAATCGCTGGCTGCTTCAAGAGTACGAATGCCACGATCCGCCACGTTGCGGATGAAGTCCGGGTCGTTCAGCAAGGCCAGCACCAGCGGGGCATCGGCCGGGGTCAGTTCACGCAACTGCAGGCGTGGTGTAATGATGAGCAGCATGGCGTGGCTGTCTGGCAAGGGGATCGGGCAGTGTAGCCCACGGCTGGCGGCATTCACAAACTGCCGGGCCGGGCGCGAAAAATGCAGGACAGGGTATTGTCAGCATCGGGTTAAGGCTGTATTATGCGCTTCTCTGTTGCACGGCATTGCAGTGCAGCAGCAGCCATCTGGAGAGGTGGATGAGTGGTTTAAGTCGCACGCCTGGAAAGCGTGTTTAGGGTAATACCCTAACGGGGGTTCGAATCCCCCCCTCTCCGCCAGATATCTACATTAAAGCCCTGATTATTCAGGGCTTTTTTGTTTTAACTGAAAAACGGTGGGCCATTGGGTGGGCCACTTGATGCTTGCTGTTCTAGGCCGCTATTGGACGAAGTCGGCCGATAAGTTGGATTCATACTAGTGACAAAACAGCAACAACATCTTGGGCTAACTCATTCCAAGCCTCGCATTCGTAATGCGAAGGTCGGGGGTTCGACTCCTCTTACCGGCACCATGTAAATCAAAGGGTTACAGTGATTTTTCCTGTAACCCTTTTTTCTTTTTCTGACCGTGTAACCACCATGTAAGCAAATTTGAGCAATGTGGATCACTGCTTTTCCCTATTCTTGGTGGGCATCTAGCAGCTCGGTCCCAGATTCTGCCCCTGAGATTCTGTTGATTTGGATCTCTTGAGTATAAACAACAAGAGCACTGACCCTTTGGTGGATCAGTGCTCTTGTTGTTTATGACATGAAAGTGGGATACGTCCGAGTTTCGGCCTTAGCAGCCCTTCACTGGTGAGATGAAATTGACTGCTTTCGACTTGAAAGCAGCCAGAAAAGTATATTGCAAACGGGGCTTGTCAGGATTTCTGTGTAAACCAGCCGTTGTCCAACAAGCAACGGGAGAATTGCTTCTTGGTTGGGAGGTTTTTGCAAAACCATAGGCTTATTGCTAAAGTGTTTGGAGTAAGAACAAAAACAGCAGCAGACCACTTTGGTTTCCCGGAGATATAAGCATGTTTGGATCAGCCAACAAAAAGCGCATACAGCAACTGGAAAATCGTGTGCGAGAGCTGGAAGCAGAATTACAAGATGGCCGCAGGCAACAACAACTGAGCGAAGCAGCGCGTCTACGGGTGGAGCAGTACAGCTGCGAACAACAAGGGCAGACCCTGCGCAGTCAAAGCTACATCGAACCCTTTGGCGATTTTTGCATTAGCCTTGCTAGCATTCGCGGCTCGTTTGCCGAACTGGCCAGCTTGATGGAAAACAACTTTTCCGCCGCCGCCGATGCTGTCACCACCCTGCACCACACCCGTAGTGCGGTAAATACCCTGGCTCATAGCTTTGACGATATTGCCCTAGCGCAGCAGAAAACCGCTGAGTCCATGGATTCGCTCAATAGCAAGACCAGCCAGATCCGCCAGTTTGTCCAGTTGATCAAAGATGTTGCTGACCAAACCAATTTGCTGGCACTGAATGCGGCAATCGAGGCTGCACGCGCTGGTGAACAGGGTCGTGGCTTTGCTGTGGTGGCCGACGAAGTGCGCAAACTGGCCGAACGAACAGCCAACGCCACCAATGAAATTTCTACCCTGGTCAGCGATGTAGAAAGTGCCTCTCTCAATACCAAGCAGCAAGTGACTGAGGCCGCCGAGCAAGTCGCAGGTTATCGCAGCACCGGGCTGGACACGGCCGAATCCATCCGTAGCATGGTGGATGTCAGTGAGCAGATGGCGCGAGTCATTGCCCAAGGCACAAATACTAGCTTCATGGAAGTGGTAAAACTGGACCACGTAGTGTTCAAGCTGGAAATCTACAAGGCTTTCATTGGCTATCATGAGCTTTCCGCCGACAAGGTATCGTCACACCATCATTGTCGGCTGGGCAAATGGTATTACGAGGGGCGTGGCGCACAGGAGTGTAAGGGCAATAGCCTGTTCAATCAGCTGGAAGTACCGCATGCCAATGTACACAATGCTGGCAAGGAGGCGCTGGATGCCTTTAACGCCAAGGACTTTGCCAAGGCCAGACAGGCGCTGCAACGCATGGAAGAGGCTTCGGATCTGGTAACGAACTTGCTGACCCAACTGGAACAGCAACCCTGCGACAATAAAATTTGATGTTCGCCAGCGCCCGCTATGACAATGCGGGCTACCTCGGGTCAAGCACTCTCCGCATTCATTGTCTACGCCAGTGCCTAGAATGCGGTTCTTGACCTCCAAGTGCATGTCGCCTAGTAGGTTTAGCCTGCCGAAGTATGTGTCGTTTGCTGCGAGACCAGTGGTAATGATCAGTCCTGTGCGGGCGTCTCTCGTGGCAGTAGGAACGCCCCAAATGGACCGTGTGGTATTGGGTGCGGGAGACTGAACTCGGCGTAAATCGGTCGTTACTCCCTATCAGGCTAATAGACCGCTTTAGCCGAAATGCGGAAGTAAAAAAATATCCCAGCTATGGCATACCCGTTGTCTCGCCGGATTAGCAAAACAGAGCCACCCACCCCATACGGGGCAGGCGGCTCTGTTTTATGCTGCTTACTGCGGGCAATCCGCGATGGCTTCCAGGGCAATGGCAGCGATCTTGTCTGGTATCTGCTGTGTCATTTGCATGTCTTGTTCCAGATTCTGCATCTCCTTTTGATTGAGTTTGTCTTCGGTTTTCTTCAGGTAGCACTGGCAGAAGCGTGACGAGTGTCGTACCTGGCAACTGCGGGTGAAGTTATCTTCGACCTGGCTATCGTAACGGCTGGAGCAGCCGGTGAGGCTGACCAGTAGGGTGAGGGCGAGGAGGGCTTTCATGGGATTTACCTTGGTGGAGTAGTAGTGTTGGATCACCAGCCAAACAGCTTGCCGACCCAACTGCTAACGGTATTGCTGACCCAGTTCCAGCTATCACTCAGCACAGCCTGTGCGGCTTCCTTCACCGATTCCCACAATCCTTTGCTGGCGCTGTGATAGGCCGTGCTGGAAACCACCTCCGGATTGGCTTCACGGGCGATAGACCATTTTTTTTGCTTGGGTAGGGTGGCAATGATCTGTTCGATCAGCGTGCTCAGGCCGTAGCCTTCGCTGGCGGCGGTGGCACAGATCTGGGAGAGGGGAATGTCAAAGACCTGGCTGAGCTGGATCTGCTTGCGGCTGAGGTTCTTCGCCTGGTCAGTGCCTGGCAGGTGAAGGACGGTATCCCAGTCGCGATAGGGTTCCAGCTTGTCGACCTGGCTGAGCACGAACAGTACCGGGATGTCACGCTGGGCCAGATAGGGCTGGATCAGCGTGCGGTAGCAGTGCTCATCAATACTCAAGGCCCGATCGTCGGCTTTTATCACCCACAGGATCAGATCCATTTCTGGTAACAGACGCTGATACAGCGCGGCGTATTCACTGTCTTTGTCAGTGGTTTCGCCCACACCGGGTAAGTCGATCAGCGCAATGCCTTTGCCATTCTTGTAGGCAAGGGTGAATTCCTGCGGATAGCGAGTACAGCCAGCGACGTCATCGACCTCGGCCACGTCCTGACCAAACAGGGCATTGCACAGGCTGGACTTGCCGGCACCGGTTTTGCCCATAATGCCGACGACGGCCTGATAGTGAACAATCTCTTCAATCCGCTCGCGCAGTTGCTCACGTTGTGCGTCAGTCAGTGTGCCTGCTTGATCGAAGGCAGCTAACAAGGTGGTTCCCAGTGTTTGTGGAATAGGGGTCATGGTGGTTGTCCCAATGCAGTAGATGGCAAACAAAAACGCCACCTGCTGTAGGTGGCGTGTCTGGTCAAACGGGGAGAGGGGCGACACGCCACCTCGGGAACATCAGGGATGTGCTGGTGTGGCGCTTAAAAGCCGGTGCAGGGGAAGTCTTTGCTGCGGCTGGCCGGCAGGACTTTGGCTGCGCCGGTCAGCGGCAGCTTGATCAATTTGCCGTCAGCTGTTTTGGCTTCCAGGCTTTTGGCTTTACGGATCTTGTCCCAGGCTCTGACAAAGTTCTGGTTACCCACCCGAGAGCCGGTGTTGCCAATGTTGTCGAAGACCTCACCATCGACAATCAGCGCGAACTCCTTGGCCGGCAGTGCACCGTATTCCTTATTACCCACCTTCAGGCTGATCATCGGGGAGTCTGTTTCATTGCAGGCGATATACAGCTGGTTATGTTGCGTATCGACAGCGGCATATTCACTGGTGCCCTGGCCCCAGCCGCTGCTCCAGCGACCGGTTTCACCAAATGCCATTACCTGGCTGCTCAGCAGCAAGCCCAGACAAAGTCCCAATACATGTTTCATGGTGTTTTCTCCAATCAATAACAGTGAAATCAGGCGTAGATGCCGAACACATTGCGCATCACGCTTTGGTAAGCGATGAAGCCACAGAACCAGCCAATGGCTTGTGGTCCAATCCGCCAGAACACCTTGGCCTTGAACAGCTCAACCGAGCTGCTGCCCAAGAGCAGATCCGGCCGCATGGCACGACAGATGGCATCGCCGATAGCGACACCGACAAAGGTGAAGAAGCCGCCAATAAAGGGCGTGAGTAACAACCCGAGGAAGCCCAGATGGACACGGGGCATGAACAGCGCAAACAGATCAATCACGACGAACAGGCCAAAGCACAACACAGCCTGAGTCTGGGTACGGGAAGACATGACAGTGACTCCAAAGAGGTAAAACGGTGAGATGGCATCCACCTGAAAGCACAAGTAACAACCTAATGAGTTGAATTTCAACCTGATGCGTCCTTCATGTCAATGGGTTGTATTGCCACTATTTGAGTTGAATGGAGAATATGATGGCAAAAACAAAAGTGGATGCATTGGCCCTGAGCATTGGCAAAGCCATTGCGGCACGACGGCAGGACGCAGGACTGACCCAGGAACAGGTCGCGGAACAACTGAAGATCGGGAATGAAGCGGTATCCCGCATGGAGCGGGGACTGGTGATGCCGACGGTGGCCCGTCTGCTGGAACTGGCAGGTCTGTTTAACTGTGATGCATCGTCACTACTGGTGGAATCCAGCAACCGTCCCGCAGAGCAGGCGCAGCACCTGGTACAGATGCTGGCCCGCTTGAATAGTGCGGATCGGGAGATGGTGCTGGCGATGGTGGAACAACTGACCAACCGGCTGGCTAAGCCGTCCTGACGGCACCCAGCTTGGAAGTGAGCCGGGTAGGGCGAGATGTGGCCTTCGGCTTTTCTTCTGCCTCAGCACCACTTTCCACTGCCGGATAAAACTCCTCCAGCAACTGTGGTACTTCCTCCTCGGTGTCTTCGAACTGACCGTTCTGCAGCAATAGCCGGGCAGCCTGCTCTAGTTCGGCAGTGTCGATACCGGCTTCCAGCTGTTCATCCGCGGTTTTACGTGCGGTGCTGACGGCTTCGGCCAGGGTCTGGCCGTCGCGCAGCGTCAGATCCACGTAGTACACCGGCGTACGGTGGGACTGGGTGGTGCTCTTGGCGCGTAGACGCAGTAACAGCGGCAGATGCTTGGTGTTACCACCACTGGCTGCTTCGTAATACTTCAGCCGTGCCGCCAGGGTACGCACCGAGTTGTAGCCGGTCGTGCGGAAGATGAAGCTGCCCAGCTCATCCTGCTGACCTTCTACCTGGACGTTAAGCCGACCATAGAGCTTGCAGCCCAGTTCCTTGGCCAGCGGACAACGGTCTGGACCCATGCAACCAATCTCTTCCATGCCCTGAGCGGTCAACCGCCGTGCCGTCTCTCCGTTACCGACACACACTGGTCGACCGTTACTCCGGTCGAAGGCACTGTATTCGGCGCGCAGGTTCAGCTCGCTATCGTTGAACAGCAACTGAATCGGAATCGCACGGATCTTGCCGTTCTGTGCCTGCTCCGACAGGGCCTGGTGCAAGGGATGCAGTAACCAGCCATCCCGGCTCTGCACCTGGGTGGTTAACGAAAAGCTGTCGTCCTTCTCTGGCAGCCACCGTTCTTGTTTCTGGACCAGCTTGCCAATGCTGATACGCCCAATCACCGGCGGGGTAATGGCGAGTCCCTTGATCATGATGCTTTCCTTTCAGTCTGAATGACAAAGCGCCGGGAACCGGCAATGGACTTGCTGTACTGGGCGAGCAGGGTGGGGTGATCTTGCGATAGACGTTCGACATCAGGGGCAACGCGATCCTTGGAGCGCTTCCAGCTAATGCGGCCAGATTCGAATACAGCGGCGGAAGCATGCCCCAATACGTTCTGGATCTGCTGCCGGATGGCAGCTTCTTTGGCCTCGGCCTCCTCCTTGCGCTGCCGCTCAGCCAGTAGGGCAGAGAACAGCCGATTGCCTTCAATCGATTCCGACAGATCGATGGTCTGGCCATCGTCACGCGGGAACAGCCAGGACAGGGCAGCACCTGCATCGTCCGAACCATCCGGTGCCGGCTGGGTATCCATCACCACGTGTTGCCAGAACACCGTCTCCCGGGCGACCAGATCGGCGATCTTGTCTTCATCGCGATTGACTCTATAGATACGGAAATCCTGACCACCGATCAGCACGGCAACGTCGGCCCAAGCGTGTCCTGTAACCGCGAGCTGATGCAGGACCTGGCACTGATAGGTAACCGGAATGCCTTCTTCCCACTGCGGGGCAGAGTGATAGCTGGCTGTCTTGATTTCCAGGATGCCCCAGCCTTCCTCCGGACATCGCACCTCCCGGTCCAGATTGGCCAGCATGAAACGGTGCTCCGGGTGCTGCAGCACCGCATTCACCCGCCGTACCTTACGACCGGTACGCTCGGCATACACTCGCGCTAGGATAGGTTCCAGAATCGTGCCCCAGATGACAGGCTCTTTCTCCGACAGATCTTCCGGCTCCTTACGACCGGACTTCTCCAGCCACAAGGACAGAGGGCACTTGTACGGTGACAGCCCAATGGCCGGGGCAGCATCAGATGAACCAATGCCCAACTGGCGAATGCGCAGCCATTCATCACGAGACAACTTCAGGGTAGAGGCCAGACGAATGGCCTGTGCGTAGCGTTCAGCCATGGCGAAACACTCCTTATAAAGGCATAAAGCCCGGCAGCAAGGCTGACCGGGCAATGAGTGAAATAAACAGGGGAGAGCAGGAACAAGAGAAACGACAGCAGAGCAAAGCGACAAACGGGAATCAGACAGAAGGGCAGGACAGAAACAGCAAGAACAAATCAGACCAACAACGGATTCACGATAGTGTGACCGGCACAATCACCGGCAGCTCTGGAGAGAGCGTCAACAGTATCTGCCGGATGGCAGGCCACTGCTGGGGCTGCCCGCGCAACATGAATTCCCCAGCCAACCGTACCAGGCAGGCTTTGACCCAATCGAGGGAAGGGGGCAGACCATCATGCAGCACGATCCACTCCGCAATTGCACTGCCCAGGGCTTCAGTTACCTCGTAGTGCCACACTCCCGGTGCAGCCTGATCCAGCTGGTCGTACAAGGTGTCAGCCAGTGCCGCTACCATCGGGGCGTACTGCACAAGTTCGGCATGCAGTTCCAGGCAGCCCACACCCCATATCACCAGCAAACTGCGCTCAGCATCCGGGCCGTCGTATGCCACACCCAAGCCGTTCCAGGTACAGAAGTCGCGCATGCCTGCCGTCAGGCAAGCTGCGGTCAAAGCAATGGATTGCACGGAAGCCATGGCATTACTCCACCAAGGCCAGTGCATGCTCCAGTGCCTTGCCCTTCAACTGCGCACCCTGACCAAACCAGGCCGAATCCAGCCGGTAATCCTGGCTACGGGCGCGACGGCGATGATCCACATACTCGGTCATCGCATTGACCAGGCCCCAGGCCGTTCCCTTGGTACCGGCCAACAGCGAGCCCATGCCGCCACCGCTATACAGGGCCGATATCTGCTGCAGCGCCTTCGAGGTGACGGCATCCTCCACGCCTTCCACCAGCGGTTCGTCCAGTACTTCGCGGAAGAACTGACAGGCTTCTTCAGGAGATACCGTGCGCTGTGACAGCTGCTTGATGTTGCCGATGAAACGATCCCAGGCCGACAGACCTAGACCCAGTGCATCCTTCACCTGCTGCGGGTCGAACACAGTAGAGTGGGGCACCTTCACCGCACCGGTTCGGTCCTTCACTGCCATCTGCAGGGTGTTGTTGCACACCACCCGTACCGAGGTGAACTGGGCGGTGGTGCACAAGGTGCCATCACAACTGGTAGCCAGCAGCAGGTAGGCCTTCACCCGATCCCCTCCCTTTAGTAGGGCTTCCTGCCCGGTCTTGGCCAGTGCCCACAACTTGCGACCACCCTTCAGTACCCCAGCCGTTTCCAGCTCAAAACCACCGGCACTAACCAGGTCGCGATAGAACTCCAGCACTTCCGAGGGTTGCACCACCTTGTATCGCGGTGAGACCACCGACAGCGGAGCCAAGGAATCAGACCGATACAACACCTTCGAGTCAGCAAATGGCCGGATGTGCATGCCATCGGTGGCCACGTTGAACAAGACATCGCTTTGCTCGATACGCCAGTCCATGCCGGCTTCGGTCAGCCACACTTCCAGCGGCTGCTGCGGGGACAATGGATTACCCAGACCATGCCAGGGCGTGGCTCCGACAAAAGCCATGGATTCGATGAGATGGGACATGAGATCACTCCAATGAAATGGCCCCCGTCGAAACGGAGGCCAGGGCATAAAAGACACCCGGAGTGGGTGTCGTGTGCGTGTTCAAGGGGGTGATATACGTCTGAAAAAAACTGGATTAAGTTCTCACTTGGTTTATCTATGTTTCGACATATGTGGTCATTTCTGCTTTAGCCTAGCGTCTGGATTTTTCTAGAAAACATTTGTTTTCAACCTTTCCATTCATCCTCATTCAGTCGTTCAATTCCCAGGCTTTTAAGTACATGCTTTTCGTAAATCGGTTCTGATGTACCGTGCTTCATCTTGTACAAGAAATACTTTTCAAAGGCGATCTTGGCCATATGCACCCACTTTCCTTTTCGGAACCAGTTGACGTTGCGCGGTGGTATCTGGGGTAGCGCCACAAATGCAGCACCGGTATCCCCCATGTCTGCCAGGCAAATGGCATTCCAGCTGCCCTTGAACTTGGCTGGTCTGCCTTCGATATCTGCATGGATATTCTTGGTGATGGCTGTGACCATGGTCTCAATCATATAACCGGTTTTGGGGGCTCCGGTTGGAACCGGCGTGACCTCAACCGGAGGGATGGCAATACACACCCCGGCAGAAAAAATATTGCGATACTTTGGACTGCGCTGGTTCTCATCGACGATGACGAAGCCTCTTGGGTTGCACAGTCCTTCTACTGCAGCCACCACATCAACGCCACGGAAGGCGGGCAGCATCATGCTGTATTTGAAGGGGAGTTCGTGTTCCTTGATGGTTGTGCCGTTATTGTCTATCTCGGTCACCAGCATGTGACCATCATCTATCCGTGTCGTACGGGCGTTGGTAATCCACTTGATATCGTTATTGCGGAATTCACTTTCCAGCATGGATTTGGAATCGCCAACCCCACCCAGGCCAAGATGGCCCACATAGGGCTCGCTGGTCACGTAGGTGATGGGTACCTTGTGGCGCAGCTTGCGTTTTTTCAGGTCGGTACTGAACACAAAGGCAAATTCGTAGGCAGGTCCAAAACAGGAGGCCCCCGGCATGGCACCGATGATGGCGGGGCCAGGGTCGGACAGAAACCGTTGGTATTCTTCCCAGGCATGCTCGGCGTGGTCCACGCTGCAGATGGACTGGGTAAAGCCTCCCGGGCCCGCACCGGGTACTTCGTCAAATGCCAGTTTTGGCCCGGTGGTAATGACCAGATAGTCATAGTTCACGGTATCGCCATTTTGTAAGGAAAGACGGTTGCCCTCTGCATCAATCCGGGTAACCGGGCTGGCAATGAAACCGATTCCCTTCTTTTCCAGCACTGGTGCGATGGCGAAGGTGATGTCTTCCCGCTGTCGCCAGCCGACTGCGATCCAGGGGTTGGACGGTACAAACTGGAAATAATCTACCGCATTGATCAGCGTGATGCTGTGCTCACGCCCCAGTTGATGACGCAGTTCATACGCAGCCGGCATGCCGCCGGTGCCTGCTCCCAGAATCACGATGTTGGCCATGTCTCACTCCTTGTTGTGAAGTAACTTGCAGTTACGTTCTATTGTTTTATATTATATAAAATAGTAAATCAAACATTGCATGCACCATCTACCATTTGTCATGTCTAGGTAGTTGTTTGCAGCAACATTCCCACGAATGCGGGAAACAAAAAGGATGATGCGTGATGACACTGAAACAGATTGCAATGGTGCTGCAGTTGGGCTTACTGGTGTCGCCCAGTGGCTTTGCTGCCAGCCTGCAAACCGTCACGGTAACTGCAGCGGGGCAGCAGGGATGGTACGAAGCGACTGGTTTGGTGCAGGCTGTACGTTCCGCTCAACTATCGGTGCCGGTAGCCGGGCGTATCAGCCAACTTCCCGCGCAGGTGAATGCCACGGTGAAGGCTGGACAGTTATTGGCACAGATTGATGCTGCATCGGCTGATCAGGCTGCCAATGCCAGCCGTGCGCAGATTGCAGCGGCGCAAGCCAGCCTGACCCAGGCCAGAAGTGAGCTGACACGTGCCAAGGCTCTGGCCGACAAGCAATACCTGAGTACTTCCGCGCTGGAAAAGGCCCAGGCGCAATACCGGATTGCCGAGGCACAAGCCAGGGCGCAGATGGCCCAGGCCGGTGCGGCGTCCGCCCAGGCGGCCTTGTTTCGTCTGACTGCACCATTCAATGGCGTGGTGTCGCGGGTGCAGGGAGATCTGGGCGCGGTGACCATGCCCAGCCAGCCTATTGTCGAGTTGTACGACCCATCAGCCATGCGGGTAGAGGTGCAATTGCCGGCGGCAACATTCGAGCAGTTACGCCGAGATGTCACGCCAGCCATCAGTCTGGGCAACAGGAAGCTGGCGGTTGCGCAGGTGCAGTGGTTTCCCACCACCGACCAGCAAAGCCAGTCACGCACTGTGCGCATCGTGCTGCCGACTGGCACCGTCCTGCCCCCTGGCAATACCACCCAGGTCCGTTTTGCTACTGCTGGCAAAGGGCAGCTTACTGTTCCCTCCAGCAGCATTGTGCAATTTGGCGAATTCAATGCCGTATACGTGCTATCTGCCAATGGCAAGCCGGTGCTGCGCTATGTGCGTAGCGGCAAGTCCTTGGGTGAGCAGACTGAAATCCTGAGCGGGCTGAAAACAGGTGACAAGCTGGTGCTTAATCCGGCAGCTGCGCGTCATCAGGCCCAAGGAGACGGCAAGTGAAACCGGCCAATCAACTGGGTATTTCCGGGCGACTGGCAGGTTTTTTCCAGTCTGCCCACATCACGCCGCTAATGGGCTTGCTTGCCATTTTGCTGGGCTTGTTTGCCACGCTGATAACGCCGCGTGAGGAGGAGCCGCAAATCAATGTCACCATGGCCAATGTCATGGTGGCCTTTCCGGGTGCCTCGGTCGGTACGGTAGAGGCGCAAGTTGCGCAGCCAGCCGAGCAGGTGCTGGGGCAGATTGACGGGGTGGACCACGTCTATGCGGTTTCGCGCCCGGGCATGGCCATTCTCACCGTGCAGTTCAAGGTGGGTGTGCCGCGTATCGACGCGCTGGTGCGCCTGTACGACACCGTCAACAGCCATGCCGACTGGCTGCCACCCGGCCTTGGTACCTTGCCGCCGCTGATCAAGCCCAAGGGCATCGATGATGTGCCCATCGTGACATACACCCTGTACAACCAGGATGGCACGCTGGGGCGCAGCGAGCTGGAACGCGTTGCCCACGTTGCCGAGGGCGAACTGAAGCGGGTGGCTGGCACGCGCGAGGTGACGACGACAGGTGGTACCTCGCAGACGGTAGGCGTGGAGTTCAATCCCCAGGCATTGAGCCGTGCCGGTTTGACGCTGGATGACGTACAGTGTGCCATCGCGGCAGCCAATGTCTCATTGCCCGCCGGGCAGATTCTCAATGAAACCGCCACCCGGGTGGAAACCGGGCCGTTTCTCACCTCGGTGGAGGATGTGGCCCAGTTGGTGGTGGGGGTGAGCAATCACCGCCCGGTGTTCCTGCGCGATGTGGCACAAGTCACTCAGGGGGCTCCGGCACCGCAAAGCTATGTCTGGTATGGCAAGGGGGGCAACAAGGGCGGTGAGTACCCGGCAGTGACCATCAGTATCACCAAGAAGCCCGGCGAAAACGCCGTGGTGATTGCCGACAAGCTGGCGGCAAAAATGGATAGCCTGCGCAATACGGTGATTCCGCAGCAGGTTAGCGTGGACATGACCCGCAATTATGGCGAAACCGCCAATGAAAAAGCGGTCAAGCTGATTGAGAAACTGATTTTCGCGACCGCTTCGGTCGTGGTGCTGGTGTTCTTCTCGCTGGGGCGGCGCGAAGCAGCCATTGTCGGCCTGGCTGTGGTGTTGACGCTTTCCGCCACCTTGTTTGCCTCCTGGGCCTGGGGTTTTACCCTCAACCGGGTATCACTGTTTGCGCTGATTTTTTCCATTGGCATTCTGGTGGATGACGCCATCGTGGTAGTGGAAAACATTCACCGCCACAAGCTGCTCAAGCCTGATGCCACGCTGGCCAGCCTGATTCCAGCTGCGGTGGATGAGGTGGGCGGCCCTACCATTCTGGCTACCCTGACCGTGATTGCAGCCTTGCTGCCCATGGCCTTTGTCAGCGGCCTGATGGGCCCCTACATGAGCCCGATCCCCATCAATGCCTCCATGGGCATGCTGATTTCACTGGCGATTGCCTTCACCATCACCCCGTGGCTGGCCCGACGCTGGTTGTCTGCTGCTGCTGTACATCAGGATGGCCTGGCCGCTCGTCTTCACCCGCTGGCCCAGAAGGTGTTTTCGCCATTTCTGGCACAAACCGGTGGCAAACGTGCGCGTCGTTTGCTGATGCTGGGGGTGATGGGCTTGTTGTTGCTCTCCATTGCCTTGCCGGTAGCGCGACTGGTGGTACTGAAAATGCTGCCATTCGATAACAAATCCGAGCTGCAACTGGTGGTGGACATGCCTGCCGGCAGCGCACTGGAAGATACTGCCGCCGCCCTGCATGAGATGACGGCCTGGCTGGCACAGCAGCCGGAAGTGCAAAACTATCAGGCGTATGCCGGTGTGGCTGCTCCCATCAACTTCAATGGCCTGGTGCGGCAGTACTACCTGCGTGCCGGTAATGAGAGCGGCGATGTGCAGGTGGACTTGCTACCCAAGGGCGAGCGCCATCGCAGCAGCCATGCCATTGCGCTGGCCTTCCGTGCGCCCTTGCAGCAGATTGCCGCGCGTTACCATGCCCGGCTCAAAGTGGTGGAAGTGCCGCCCGGACCGCCGGTCATGGCACCCATCGTGGCCGAAGTTTACGGCCCGGACCTTTCCGGGCGTGCCGCACTAGCCTCTGCTGTCGAAGGTGTTTTCCATCAGGCAGATGGCATTGTCGATGTCGACAGCAGCGTGCAGCCGCTGCCCGGCAAGATCGTGCTGCAGGTAGACCGCGAAAAAGCCATGCAGCATGGGGTCGCGCAGGCGGCCATCACCCAGGCCTTGGCCATTGCCATGAATGGTAGTGCAGCCAGCTATCTGCATGATGGCAGTAAATATCCCACGGCCATCCAGCTACGACTGGCGGACCGTTACAAGGGCGATCTGGATACCGTGCTGGCTACGCCGGTGCGTGGTGGCGACGGCAGCGTGTTGCCGCTGTCGGCCCTGGTCAGCCAGCAGCACCAGCCGGAAGACCGGGTGCGCTATCGCAAGGATGGCTTGCCGGTGGACTACGTAGTGGGGGATATGGCGGGCAGTACCGACAGCCCCTTGTACGGCATGTTCGGCATGCGCAAGGCCGTGCTGGCATTGCCTACCGCCAGTGGTGAGCACCCGGCTGAATACTTCATCAAGCAGCCTGCTGATGGTTTCAAGCAATACGCCATCAAGTGGGATGGCGAATGGCAGATTACCTATGAAACCTTCCGCGACATGGGAGCTGCTTATGGCGTGGGGCTGATTCTGATCTACCTGCTGGTGGTGGCGCATTTCGGTTCATACCTGGTGCCGCTCATCATCATGGCCCCCATCCCGCTCACCATTATTGGCGTGATGCCTGGCCATGCCTTGCTGGGCTCGCAATTCACCGCTACGTCGATGATTGGCATGATCGCACTGGCCGGCATCATCGTGCGCAACTCCATCTTGCTGGTGGACTTCATCCGCATGCAGGTGGCTGCGGGAATGCGGATGGAAGAGGCGGTGATTGCTTCGGCCGCCACGCGTGCCCAGCCCATCATGCTGACCGGGCTGGCGGCGATGATTGGGGCGTTCTTCATTCTGGATGACCCCATCTTCAATGGTCTGGCCATCTCGCTGATCTTCGGCATTCTGGTCTCCACCGTTCTCACGCTGGTGGTGATTCCACTGCTGTATTACATGGCTTTTAAGCCGAAAAACTGACGCTATTGCACGAGGAGAACACCATGACTGTTGAGCGCTGCATCCGTTTCTTTGCCGGTTTGATGATACTGCTGAGTCTGGCGCTCGGCGTACAAGGCAGTCCGGTTTTTGTTTCGGCCAACTTCCTGTGGTTGACTGCATTTGTGGGAGCCAACCTGTTCCAGTTCAGCCTGACCAATTTCTGCCCGCTGGCCATCCTGCTGAAAAAGCTGGGTGTGCCTGAGAGCCCAGGGTCCTGCGGTAAAGGAGGCTGTGCATGACACCCCGGATATTGTTTGTCGCCTTGAGTCTGCTTGGCTCAGTCGCACAGGCGACCGATTTGTTACAAGCCTGGCAGGCGGCAGCCGGGCATGACCCGCAATGGCTGGCGGATCAGTCCAGCGGCAGGGCCGATGCGCAATACGATGCCCAGGGCCGTTCGTTCTATCAGCCCAAAGTCGGGGTACGTGCCGGAGTAGGGCAAGGGCAACTGGTGCAAAACACCGAAGGCGCGCATTTTGCCACGCCCAATATGGCATCAGACCAAGTGCAATTCAGCACAGACCTCAATAATGCCAGCCGGCAATACTGGGGCGTGGAGTTGCGTCAGCCGGTGCTGGATGCCGCCGCCTTTGCCAATGCGACACAGCTACAGCAACAGGCCAAGGCCGGTGGTGCCCAACTGGAGCTTAAACGACAGATGGCCATGCTGCGGCTCGCAGACAGCTATTTCGGCGTGCTGGCAGCGCGTGCCAGCTTGCGCGCTCTGGAGACCCAGTTACAGGCCACTAGCCGGGCGCTGGATGTGGCCACTGCGCGCTATCGCAATGGTGATATTCCCATTACCGAGCAAGAAGAAGCATCGGCAAGGCTGGCTTTGCTACAGGCGCAGTTGCTGGCTTCTCGTCAGCAAGTCGAGCTGGCAGAACAGCGTTATGCCCTGTTGACCGGAGAGTCAGCGACGCGGTTGTCTGATCTGTCGGTACTGGATGAAAAATCCGGCTTGGACGCCGGGGATCTGGCCACCATCGTGGCGCAGGCAAGACAAGCCAATCCGCAAATCGCCATTTCGCAGGCTTCCCGTGAAGCGACGCGTGCTGAGGTGGAAAAGTACCGGTCGTGGAAGTCACCCAAACTGGAGTTGGTGGCACAGGCGGGTGAAGATCGCTGGCATGCTGGCTCAGCCCTGCAAAATGGTCGCCAGAATTATATCGGGCTGGAAGTGAATATCCCTATCTTCACCGGTGGATATCGCAGTGCCAAGCTGGAGGAGTCGCTGGCACGCAGTGACGCCAGCGAGTATCAGCTGGCCCAGACCGGTAATGCGGTGGAAGACATGGCACGTGCCAGCTGGCTTGGCCTGCGTCAGGGGATGAGTCGCATCAAGGCCCTGCAACTGGCAAATGCTGCCATCCAGCGTCAGCTGGATGCCACACAGCTGGGGCATGACGAAGGGGCGCGCACCCTGCTGGATGTGCTGAATGTCCAGCAGGCCAAGGCAGGCCTGGAGAGTGAGCTGGCACAAACGCGCTACCAGACAGCATTGGCATGGTTGCAATTGCAGGCTGCTCGCGGGCAGCTGGATATCAACCGAATCATTCAGCTTAACCAGCTGTTGCGCTGAGGGCATCATGTTCGATTTCATTTTCAGATTATTTGGCTCACCCAGTCAGCCTGTGGTGCTCCCCCCCAATGTGCTGGTTGTTGACGTGCGAGAGCCTGGTGAGTTCGCCAGCGGACATGTACAGGATGCGGTCAACATTCCATTGTCTGCCTTGCCCGCACAGACGGAGAGACTGAGGAAACTTGGTCAACCTATTGTGGTTTATTGCCGTTCGGGTGCGCGGTCCGCCATGGCGAGAAAAGTGCTGCTGAATGGTGGGGTGAGTGAGGTGATTAACGGCAAGAATACCGCCACGGTCAACCGGATGTTGGGGAGGTAAGGCACATGCTCCAGTCACAGTTATCAAATACCGCAGTTTTTGTGCTGCTGGGATTTCTGGTTGCTGGTCTGGATGGGGGCCTGGTGTCATTGAGCGGATGGAAGCGATTGGCCGCGCATTTGAATAAAGACAAGTCTTTTTACCTGGTATTCCGGTTGGGCATCATGTTAAGCCTCGCCATCGCCATGGGGCTTGGTTACTACCATTATGGTTTATCCGAGGTCTATACCCAGCTGCTCTACATTGCGGCAGGTGCTGTTGCTGCTATCGGGCTATGTATTGCTGTCTTTGTTCGGCACGCTATATTTAAGAAAAAGTGATAATGTTTCATTGATGTTGATCCTGGTCAAAGAGCGTTAAAACCATACTAATAGCATGGTTAATGGATTTCATCTCTTTGGGAGGATCAATCATGGAACTGTGGAAAGAGTTGCTTTCGGATGATGTAGGTGTGCTCAGCATCATCACCATTGTCATTGCAACCGTAGTGGTTGTGGGTGCGGTCTGGATTGTTGTTAACAAGGTGAAAAAAGCCGGCCCCAACGACTGAGTGTTGCGTTCTAAACTCAGGAGTGGAAATGTTTATCCCTGCCCATGAATTGGTTGTGAAAGCCAAAGCATCAATCACAGAAATATCCCTGGAGCAGGCCGACAGCCTGGTTGGTGATGCAACTGTCTTACTATTCGATGTACGTGAGCCAGGTGAATATCAAGAAGGCCACTTGCCAGGGGCATTGAACATCCCGCGTGGAATGCTGGAATTTGTCCTGTCTTCCAATCCAGCCCTGCAAGATACCGATCGCCAGATTCTGGTCTATTGCAAGACGGGTGGCCGGGCAGCATTGGCTGCGCAGTCACTTGCTTCGATGGGGTTTATACAGGTGAGCTCGCTCGCCGGTGGTTATGATGCATGGCATGCCTCCGCCCGGCAGACGGAGCAGCCCGCAATCAGTTTCGACTGAATATTCCCAGGTGCACATAAGGTGCACCTGGGTTTCTCTCTTGTTCAGTAGCCATCCGGCTTCATGCGCTGGCAACTGATTCTCTTCAAGATCCAATTCAACCAAATCAGACAGAACATGGGATTGGAAGTATGTGCATTGCAGATAAACGCGTGCGATACCTATCAACCCTGTCAGCGCTTGTGAAGAAAATCTGATGGAGCCTCGCGCCATGGAATCTGATCCACTCAAAGAGACTGCAAGGCAAGTGGCGGACAAGTTCAAGATCCTGGGAAATCCGGATCGTCTATGCCTCTTGTATAACTTGTTGCAAGGCGAGAAAACGGTTGCCCAATTAGGGTCGCTCAGCTGCTTGCGTCAGCCTTCCTTGTCTCAGCAACTGACTGTCTTGCGGCTCAATGGAGTGGTTGCTACGCGTAAAGAAGGACGCTCAATTTTCTATTCCATTCAGGACAAGAATATTGCCGCGATGCTCAAGACAATAAAAAAGACCTATATCGATGAAATGCTCAGGGGGAAAGCATGAGTTCCATATCCAGTGGTGGTGCTGACTGGGAGCAGCGTTATCAGTCAGCAGGAGACGGTTTTTTGTTTGGCATGGAGCCAAACGAATACTTGGCCAGCAAGAAGGAATTGTTTCAGACAGGACAAACCGCTATCTGTCTGGCCGATGGAGAAGGACGGAACTCTGTCTGGCTTGCTGGGCTTGGTTTGAAAGTTACAGCAGTAGAGTTCTCCGTCACCGCATTGCAAAAAGCAAGACGCTTGGCTGCAGCCCGCCAGGTTTGTGTCGATTTTCAGCATGGTGACATGCTTGATTTGCAGTGGCCGGACAGCTCGGAGCACAACCGCTATGACTGGGTTATCGCAGTATTCATTCAGTATGCGGATCCTGAACAAAGGAAAAAGCAGTTTGCCGACATGCTGAATCTGTGCAAACCAGGAGGTCATATCCTGTTGTTGGGTTATAACCCTCAGCAACTGATGCATGGAACGGGCGGGCCTTCTTCGCTGGACCATCTCTATACCCCGGAACTGCTGCGTGAAGCATTTTCCGCGTGCAAGCTTATCGAGCTGCAGGAGTATGAAAAAGTCTTGCAAGAGGGAATGCGACACTGCGGGATGTCATCCGTGATCGGCATGGTGGCGCAAAAAATATCTGATGCCGGGTAGTTCAATTCAATAAGGCTGAGCCATGTTTTTTTTCAAGAAAAATGCTGAAGTCGCAGTCCTGCAAACCCAGTATGCGCAGGCTCAGGCTGAGCTCATGTCATTGCGCCATCAGCTGGAACAGTCACAGTTGCAGCAACAGCAAATGCAGCATGAAAAAGCGAGCCTGGAGAAAAAGCTTGCCAGTCATCAGCAACTATTAGCCAATCTGGTGACATTTTCGACATCGATGCGTGATGGGCAATCTTCATTGTCAACGCTGGCAGATGCGATGCGTTCTGAAATTGAACAGGTCGCGCATGAAAGAGCCTTGTCGACCGAGTCACGTAATGCCGTCAGCAATATGTCGTCCAAGTTGGCGACATTGGCTGGTAGTTCCAGCAGTACCGCCAGCCATATCGGTGCGCTTGATCAGCAAGCACAGAAAGTTGGCGGGATAGTGAACCTGATCAAGGAAGTTGCGGACCAAACCAATCTGCTGGCCCTGAATGCTGCGATTGAAGCAGCCAGGGCCGGTGAGCAAGGCCGGGGATTTGCCGTCGTTGCGGATGAGGTACGAAAGCTGGCAGAGCGGACCACTGGAGCAACCAGCGAGATTGCCGTTCTGGTGGAAGAGATCCGCCAGAGTAGTAGCCAGAGTCGTGAGCAAATAGCGACTCTGGCCAGTGAGGCGCAAGAACTGGCACAGGATGGGCAACATTCCTCGAAAGTCATGCATGAGCTGCTGGAAAGTACTGGCGCGATAGAGACGGCGCTGACTTCCAATGCACTGCGCGGCTTTTGTGAAGTCGCCAAGTTCGACCACATCATCTACAAGTTCCGGGTTTACCTTGTCGTTTTGGGCGTGACGAAGGAGCAGGCAGATGCTTTTGCAACGCACACCAACTGCCGCTTGGGTAAATGGTATTACCAGGGTGAAGGCAAGCAGTGCTTTTCCAAACTTCCTGGTTATAAGGAATTGGAGCGCTTTCACGAACTGGTGCATCAGCATGCATTGCAGGCCCTGGCAGCCTTTGCTGCGGGAGATGCAGAGAAGACCACCAAAGAAATTGCCGCAATGGAAGATGCCAGCATTGCAGTGATTGCGGAACTGGAGCGCATGGCGGTGAATGCAGAAATGGGCAGTTTTACAGGGTGTGGACATTAAGGCCTGTGCCTGGAGCCATCGGATTGGCTTTGTGCATCTGGAGCAATTCGTATGGATAGTGTGCTGTTTGTTCTGATAGGTCTGTGTGCCGGCATCTTGTCCGGCTTGTTTGGCATTGGAGGCGGGGTGCTGATTGTGCCTGCCTTGCTGTACGGAGTCGGTTTCTCTCAGAAAATGGCAACGGGCACCAGTTTGGCCGTATTGCTGCCACCCGTCGGGGTACTGGCCGTACTGGAGTACTACCGGCAAGGGGAGGTCAATTTCAAGGCTGCGGTGCTGATTGCCCTGTCATTGATGCTGGGTGCCTGGATTGGCGCCCGTGGGGTTAGTCAGCTTGATTCAAAGCTCATGAAAAGCCTGTTCGGCCTGTTTCTGATTGTGCTGGGCTGCTATGTCTTCTGGGATGGCCGGCGTTGAACACGTGATGGCTTGAACATGCTTGTTACGGCTGGTTGGGCAGCTTTGTGTTATCGATGCCTTCCTCTGTGCCAGATGCTCGGAAAAGCCCTGAAAATTCAGGGCTTTGCTGTTTCCGTTTGCGCTGAATCAGCCTGCCTCTGTCAAGGCTTGTGCAATGGCCTGTCCCAGCATTTGCGTGCTGGCATCGCCCCCCATGTCCGGGGTGCGCGGGCCGTGTTCCAGTACCTTGTGGATGGCTGCCATGATGCCATCGTGCGCTGCCTGATAGCGGGCATCTCCCTGGCCCAGGAATTCCAGCATCATCGCGCCGCACCAGATCATGGCAATCGGGTTGGCAATGCCCTGGCCGTAAATGTCCGGGGCGGAGCCGTGCACCGGCTCGAATAGCGAAGGGAAGTTGCGTTCCGGGTTCAGGTTGGCCGATGGGGCAATGCCGATGGTGCCGGTGCAGGCCGGGCCCAGGTCGGACAGGATGTCGCCGAACAGGTTGGACGCCACCACTACATCAAAGCGCTCCGGGCTGAGGACGAAGCGTGCAGTAAGGATGTCGATGTGGTATTTGTCCCAGGCCACATCCGGGTAATGCCCGGCCATGGCCTCCAGCCGTTCGTCCCAGTAGGGCATGCTGATGGCGATGCCGTTGGATTTGGTGGCGGAGGTGAGGTGTTTTTTCGGCCGTTTTTGTGCCATCTCGAAGGCAAATTTCAGGATGCGATCGGTGCCGTGGCGGGTGAAGATGGATTCCTGCACCACGGTTTCCCGTTCGGTGCCTTCAAAAATGCGGCCGCCGATGGAGGAGTACTCGCCCTCGGTATTCTCGCGCACCACCATGAAGTCGATATCGCCCACCTGCTTGCCAGCCAGTGGGCAGGGAATGCCGGGCATCAGCCGCACCGGGCGCACATTGGCGTACTGGTCGAATGCACGGCGGAACTTGAGCAAGGAGCCCCATAGCGACACATGGTCCGGCACCTTGTCCGGCCAGCCCACCGCGCCAAAATAGATGGCGTCACAGCCGGACAGTTGCGCATGCCAGTCGTCCGGCATCATCTGTCCGTGTTGCAGGTAGTAGTCGCAATTGGCCCAGTCGAAAACCTGAAACTCCAGTTCCAGACCAAACCGGCGGCTGGCCGCTTGCAGTACGCGCAGCCCTTCCGGCATGACTTCCTGACCGATCCCGTCCCCGGCAATCACGGCAATTTTGTGTTTCATGGTATCGACTTTCCTTGAGCAGTCCGCAGGCAAAAACCGAGCTTAACAAGCTACGCCGCATTTACAATCCTGTTTACTGTTGATTGATTGGACATGAATCGTGAACGAAACGCCGCAGCTGGATGATCTGCAATTGTTTTGCCAGGTAGTGCGTCACCGCAGCTTTGCCGCCACCGCCCGTGCCATGGGGGTGTCCAAGGCGCTGGTCAGCAAGCGTATCGGCCTGTTGGAGCATGCCATCAAGGAGCGCCTGTTTCACCGCACCACGCGGCAAGTCGGCCTTACCGCACAGGGCGAGGTGGTGCATCAGTGGGCGCTGCGCATCCTGGAAGATGTGCGGCTGATGGGCGAAGCGGTATCGCAGGAGAAGTCACAGGCCGACGGGCTGATCCGCATTTGCAGCAGCAGCGGTTTTGGCCGCAGCAAGCTGGCGGCCGCACTGTCGGCGCTGGCCCTGCAGCAGCCGCAACTGGAAATACAGCTGGAATTGCTGGACCGGGCGGTGGATCTGGTAGAGGAGGGCTTCCAGCTGGATATCCGCGTGGGCAGCGTGCGCGAAGGCAATGTCATTACCCGCCGCATTGCCGCCAACCGACGGATATTGTGTGCTGCACCGTCCTATGTGGCTGCCCACGGTATGCCGGCGTCAGTGGCAGAACTGGCGCGGCACCAGTGCATCCTGATCCGCGAGCGGGACCAGGACTATGGCCGCTGGACCTTGCACGGCCCGCAAGGCGAGCAAGTGGTGCGGGTGGGGGGCAGGCTGGCCAGCAACAACGGCGAAATCGCCCGGCAATGGGCGCTGGACGGCCACGGCATCATCCTGCGCTCGGCCTGGGATGTGGCAGATGACGTGCAGCAAGGACGCCTGTTGCACATCTTGCCTGAGCAATACCAGCCGGCCGATGTCTGGGCCGTGTATCCCGAACGTTCTTCCGCTTCGGCCAAGGTGCGGGTGTGTGTTGCCTTTTTGCAGCAATGGTTTGCCACCCGTCTGGCGGGCTAGCCTGACCGGGTGCCGGACTGTCCACCAGACCGACTGCCAGACCGACTGTCAGACCGCAGGCCCGGCTGCTGTGTACTTGCCTTATCCATGCACAGCATCCGGCTTGGCATGGTCGGTTTTGCCCGCCATGCCGGCACAGGCGGCCAGCCTGCTGTCCAGCCAGCGCGGCTTGTGCTGCCGGTCTTCGGCCTGTTCCACGCGCCGAATGGCATTGCGCACCAGCATGGCGCCGCACCAGCGCAGCGGTTCGGGCGGGAAGTGGGCGAGCGGGCCGCGCACCAGCCCGCTGTCGGTCCAGGCATTGCGCTCGCCCAGCAGCAGCGAGGACAGGATGCGCCCACCCAGATGGGACTGCACCACGCCGTTGCCGGAGTAACCCAGCCCGTACAGCACCCGTTGATGGCCGGGAAGCCGGCCAAAAAAGGGAAAGCCGGTGGCGGAGCGATCTGACGCGCCAGTCCAGCTTTGCACTACCGGTGCCGTGGCCAGGCTGGGGAAAAGCCGTCCCATGGTGAGCTGCAAGGCTGCCGCATGACGGCTGGGCTGGTCGAAACAGGCTTGCATGCGGTTGCCAAAGGCAATGTGGTTGCCGCCCTTGCCCAGCATCAGCCGCCCGTCCGGCGTGCTGCGCCAGTAGTGGACGAAGGTGCGCAGGTCGCACACTGCCTGACCGCGCTCCAGCCCCAGTGTGCTGATTTCCCCGGGGCGGGCGTCGGTGATGATCATGTCGGATGAAACCAGCAGGATGCTGTTGGCAAAGGCAGGAAACTGTCCGGGCATGTCGGCGTTGAGCGCCAGCACGGCCTGGCTGGCTTCCACCTGGCCCTGCGCGGTATGAAGGATGACCTGCCCGTTCTCCTGCAGATGGGTCATGGCGCTGTGTTCATGCACCTGCACGCCCATTTCGCTGGCCACGCGCAGCAGTCCCCGCACCAGCTTGCCCGGTTGCAGGCTGCCGGCCGGCGCACTGTGGTAGCCGTCCTGCAGCAGGGCAGAGCCACTGAGCGCACGGGTTTGGGCCGGGGACAGGGCAGTCCAGCTGTTCAGGCCGTGTTCTTGCAGCATGGACAGTACCGGGGCCAGACGGCCGATTTGCGCCGGGTTGCTGGCGGCATACACGGCACCGCCCAGCCGGATGTCGGCGTCTATGGCGTGTTGCTGGCAAAAACTGGCGATGTCGGCTACGGCCTGTTCGGATGCCTGTACCAGTCGGCTGGCTTCGCTGTCACCAAACCAGCGGCGCAGCGAAGGGTACTTGGTGGACCAGGTCAGCATGCAGCCACCGTTGCGGCCGGAGGCACCGCTGCCGCAGCGGGCCTTTTCCAGTACCAGCACCTGCCAGTCCGGCCTGGCCTGCTTGCACATGATGGCGGTCCACAGGCCGGTGAATCCGCCGCCGACAATACAGACATCGGCACGCTGCCTGCCCTGTAGCGCGGGTCGTGGCGGGCTGCGCTCGGCGGCCAGCGCTTCGGCCAGCCAGTAGGGAAGCTGGCTCATGGGCGCTCACCCTTGGTCATTCTGGCGTCAATCAGCGCCAGCACCGCCGGTAGCTGGGCAATGGTATCCACCACATAATGCGCGCCTGCCGCCGTGAGCTGGCTGGCGGCCGGCTGACGACGGCTCTCCTGTTGTGCCGGGGAGAGTGCCAGCCATTCTTCTGCTGTAAGGCCAACCGCATTGCCGCTGGCCGACAGCCCCACGGTCCACATGCCGGCACTCAGGCCTTCGGCAATGCCGGGGACGGTGTCATCCACCTTGACGCAATGACGCACATCCTTCAGCGCCAGCGCCAGCACATTGGCCAGCGCCATCCACGGCCCCGGGCGGCCGCCTGCCGGCAGGTCATCAGTGGCCACGGTGTGGTCCGGCGCATAGCCTGCAGCCGCGGCCAGCGGCAGCAGGCGGTCCATCACCACACGCGGATAGCCGGAGCAGCTGCCAATCTTCAAACCACGGGCCCGCAACTGGTTGATGGTGTCGATGGCACCCGGAATCGGTGCCGAATATTCGCCCACCCGTTCCACCTGCAAGGGCATGAACTGCTGATACAGCCGGTCGACATCCGCATCCTGCATGGGGCTGCCAAAGCGCGCCTGCCAACGGGCGGCCACGTCCGGTAGCTGACCGAGCGCCTTGATGTGGTCCCACTTGGCCAGGCCCATGGGGATGCGTGCTTCGGCCATGCTTACCGCAATGCCCTGGGCAGCGAATACGTCGATCAGTACCTGGGTGGGGGCGAAAGAGCCGAAGTCCACCACGGTACCGGCCCAGTCGAAAATCACAGCTTCCAGATGTTGATAGCCTTGCATGTTCAGTTTCCTTGTGTGGTCCAGCCGAGTTCGCGGATGGTGGTGGTGATGGCGTGGCAGGCTTGTTCCAGTTCGGCCTGATCGATGGCGCCGATGCAACCGACGCGGAAGGTTTCCTGGCTGGTGAGCTTGCCGGGGTAGAGCACAAAGCCCTTGTTGCGCACGGCTTCGTACAGCTGGCCGAAGCGATAGTCCGGATGAGCGGGCGCGCGGAAGGTCAGGATGATGGGCGCTTGCCGTGCAGTGGGCAGAAACAGTTGCAGGCCTGCCTGTTGCAGCTGGTGTTGCAGAACGGCTGCATTGCGCTGGTAACGGGCCAGGCGTGCCGGCTGGCCGCCTTCGGCCAGGTATTGGTCCAGCGCCATGCGCAAGGCGGCCACCACATGGGTGGGCGGGGTGAAGCGCCACTGGCCGGTGGATTGCATGTATTCGTATTGCGCCAGCAGGTCCAGCGCCAGCGAGTGGCTGTTGCCGCGGCTGGCCAGCAGGCTGTCACGCCGCATGATGACAAAGCCCATGCCGGGCACGCCTTCCAGGCATTTGTTGCTGCTGGCAATCACCGCCTCGGCATGCAACTGGCCAACATCGATATCCAGTGCGCCAAAGCTGGACATGGCATCCACAATCAACTTGCGTCCTGCAGCGTGCACGATGGCGGCAATTTCACTCAGCGGGTTGAGGATGCCGGTACTGGTTTCGCAGTGAATCAGGCCGACATGGCTGATGGCCGGGTCTTCTTGCAGCAGCCGGGCCACCGTTGCCGGTTCCGGTACTTGATCATCCTCGGTTTCATACACGCTGAATGCGCGGCCCAGGGTGTGGGCAATCAGCGCCATGCGCTTGCCGTAGGCTCCGTTGATGAGGACCAGCAGTTTGCCGTCGCGTGGCAGCAGATTGGCAATGGCTGCTTCCACCGCATAAGTACCGGAGCCTTGCAGCGGGACGCAAACATGTTCGGCGGTGCCGTGGGCGATGGCCAGCAGGTCGCTGCATACGCTGGCGGTGAGGGTGTTGAAGTCATGGTCCCAGGAGCCCCAGTCCTTGAGCATGGCGGTTTTGGTGGCCAGGCTGGTGGTGAGCGGGCCGGGGGTCAGCAAGATGGGTTCACGCATGGTTTTTCCAGTGATCTAGATGTCTTTCGGAGGTCAGATAAACCGGGCAAGGCCCGGTGCAAGAGAATCAGCGTGTTGCCGCTTGGCGCCAGCGCTGGTGCTGCCGCAGCAAGGCATGGGACAGCACGGCAAACAGCAGGCAGACCACGGCGGCACTGGCCACGATCAGGGTGGCCATGGCGGCGGCGGCTGCGGTGTCGCCGGCATCATCCATGTTCAGCACCGCCACGGCGGCCAGTACGGTATCCGGGGTGTACAGGAAGATGACGGCCGATACCGTGGTCATGGCCGAAACAAAGAAGTAGCGGGCAATTTCCAGAATGGCGGGCAGGCAGGCGGGCACGGTGACACGCCACAGCGTCAGCCACAGCGGCACCTTGAGCGAGGCGGCCACCGGTTCGAAATCCGGGTCCAGCTGCGTCAGCGCGGTGCGTGCCGTCATGTGTGCCGTGGTGGTGTAATGCGCCACCGTGCACAGCACCAGAATGGCCATGCTGCCGTACAAGCCATGCAAGGGGTTGGCATCGCTATTGAAGAAGAAGATGTAACCCAGCCCCAGCACCAGGCCCGGCACCGCCATCGGCAGCATGGCAATTGCATGCAGCAAGCTGCCGCCCAGTCTGGCGCTGCGCAACTTGCAGCTGCTCCATGCACCCAGAAACACCAGGCTGCTGCCCAGTACCGCAGTGGCCAGCGCCATGCGCAGGCTGTTGCCGAATGCCAGCCAGCCGCCGCCATCCACCTGGTCGAAGTTGAAGTGCGCCAGGGTGAATGTCATCTGGTAGGGCCATTGCCGGATGAAGGCTGCGGCAATGGCGGTGCCCATCATCAGCAGCAGGCCCGCCCCGATCAGGCTGCAAAAGCCCAGTGCCAGCAGGCGCGCAGGCCAGCCGCGCAAGGCTTGCAAGGGTTGGGATTTGGCCGACAGTTGCGCTTGTTGTCGCCGTTGCAGGCCTTGGTCCAGCACAAAAGAGAGAACAGCCGGTAACAGCAGCAGCAAGCCGATGACCGCACCCTGGGCAAAGTTCTGCTGGCCGATCACCTGCTTGTACGCCTCCACCGCCAGCACCGGGAAGGCGCCGCCAATGATTTTGGGCACACCGAAGTCGGTGACGGTGAGGGTGAACACCAGCAGCGCAGCCGATATCACGCCGTAACGGCTGCCGGGCAGAGTAATGGTCAGGAACTGTCGCACCCGGCCTGCGCCCAGCGTGCCAGCAGCTTCATACAGCCGGGCATCGCCCACCGACAGTGCGGTGAGCAGGATCATCAGCGCATGCGGGAAGGTGTAAAAAGCTTCGCCCAGCACGATGCCGGTCAGCCCGTAGATGCTGCCGCCGGGCAGCCATTCTTTCAGCAAGCCCTGATTGCCGAACAGGTAAACCAGTGAAATGCCGGGCAGCAAGGACGGTGCCAGCAAGGGCAGCAACGCCAGCAAGCGGAACAGTCCGCGCATGGGCAGCTGCACCCGGCACAGCGCAGCGGCATAGCCATAGGCCAGCGGTACCACCAGCAGGGTGCTCAGCACTGCCACTTGCAGGCTGCCATTCATGGCACGCAGCAGCCCGGGCTGTGACAGCGTCTTGCTGATTTGCATGAAGCCGGCAAATTGCCCGTCGGCATCGGTCAGGGCCTTGCCCAGTATCGCCGCCAGCGGCAGCAGTACCGCCACCACCAGCACTGCCAGCAACAGCCACTGCAGCAGTCCGGCCAATGTTTCATCCGCGCTGGCGGCCAGGCGGCGGGAACGTCTCAGGATAGGCATGCGTGCTCCCCGCTGGCATCAAACAACTGGCAGCGTGCCAGCTTGAGCGATACGCCCAGCCTGCGTTGCGGGCCGGCATCCAGCAGTTCCAGCTGGCTGTGGCTGAGGTCGGCCTGGATACTGGCCCCGCCCCAGGCGGGCACCTGCAGATGCAGGCGGTAGATTGCACCAAGCAATTCGGTTTTGCCGACATCCGCCAGCACGGCATCGGTAGTGGCCGGCCATTGTGCATGCAGCACGATGTCTTCCGGGCGGATGAACACATCCAGCGCCTGTCCGTCCCCGCGCAAGTGGGGATGCGGCAGTTGCAGCAGCTGTTCGCCCAGGCGGATCTGGTCTGTGCCCAGCGCACGGGCGGGCAGGAAATTGCCCTGGCCGACAAAGCTGGCGACAAAGCGGGTAGCCGGGTTGCGGTACACCTCCAGCGGGCTGCCGCATTGTTCGATACAGCCTGCATTCATCACCACCACGCGATCGGCCATGGTGAGCGCTTCTTCCTGGTCGTGCGTCACCATGATGGTGGTGATGCCCAGCTTTTGTTGCAGACTGCGGATTTCCCGGCGCAGATGCTCGCGTACCCGGGCATCCAGTGCCGACAGCGGTTCATCCAGCAACAGCAGCGAGGGCGAAGTGGCCAGCGCGCGCGCCAGCGCCACCCGTTGCTGCTGGCCGCCGGACAGTTGGAACGGATACTTGCTGGCAATGCCGTCCAGGCCGATCAGGGCCAGTAACTCGCTCACCCGCCGCTGTTTGTCCTCGCGTCGGCCGGTCAGGCCGTAGGCGATATTGGCGGCGACATCCAGATTGGGAAACAGCGCATAGGACTGGAACACGATGCCGTAGTCGCGTCTGGCCGGGGGCAGCAAGGTGATATCACGTTCGCCCATGATGACCTGACCGGTGTCGGGCAGGTCCAGCCCGGCAATCTGGCGCAGCAAGGTGGTTTTGCCGCAGCCGGACGGGCCCAGCAGGCAGACGAACTCGCCCTTGTTGACGTTCAGGTCCAGCTGGTTCAGCACGGTGTGGCTGCCAAAGCGCTTGCTGATGCCGCGCAGTTGCAGATAGGGCCGGGTGGTAGCGTCTGCGGAGCCGCTTTGCTGTAGCAGGAAGGCAGGGTCAGGCTTCATGGCTGTGCTTTCAGGGCTTGGGCTGCAATCAGCCGGTAATGCTGCAAGGGCGGGGTGGCCAGTGCCGGAATCTTGGCTATGTCGTCGTGCTGCCGCAGGGCCAGGGCAGCCGCAGCGTGCGGGCGGCGCATGAAGCGCTCGGCTTCGGCCGCGGACATCGGCCCGCCCTGCAAGGCCAGTGACAGGCGCGAGGCGCTGGACAGGCTGTCCAGATAGCCCGCTTCGCTGTGGCACAGGTAACGCTTGGCGGCAACATGCAGGGCAATGGGCAGGCAGACATCCTCACCAAACAGGGTGGACAGCAGCTGTACGGCGACTGCCTCGTGGTGGTCGTCCACGCCATTGGCCACATCGTCATCGCCCTGTTCGCACACGATATGACCGATGTCATGCAACAGGGCCGCGGTGATCAGGCTGGCATCGGCACCGGACTGTTCGGCAGCCAGTGCGCTTTGCAAGGCATGCTCCAGCTGGCTGACGGCCTCGCCGCCATACAGGGCGGTGCCGCGGCGGGAGAGCAGCTCGAACACTTCATCCAGTGTCTGGAAAGCGGGATACATCACAGACAGACTCCATTAACAGGCCAGCCCCGCCGCACAAGGGCAGGGCTGGCGGGCCCCGGCACGGCTGTGCGCGGGGCCGATGAGCTTATTTCGCTTCGGATTTGGCGTCGTAGCGCTTGGTCCACTCTGCCAGAATGCGTTCGCGGTTCTGGGCGGACCAGTGCAGGTCCTGCTTCACCAGCCGTTTTTCATAATCGGCAGGAATCAGCGGGCTGGGTTTGGCAATGCCGGGCATGGCCACGATGGCGAAGTTCTTTTCATACAGCTCGTTGGCGGATTGCGAGGCCGACCAGTCCGCCAGCTTGCGCGCCGCGGCCAGGTTCTTGCTGCCCTTCATGATGGCAGTGGCTTCCAGGTCCCAGCCCAGGCCTTCCTTGGGGAAAATCACGTCAATCGGTGCGCCGCCTTCTTTCAGCTTGGCCGCACGGTATTCAAAGGAAATGCCGATGGGGAATTCGCCGGCGGCAGCCTGCTTGCACGGCTTGGAGCCGGAGTGGGTGTACTGGGCAATGTTCTGGTGCAGCTTGTCCATATAGGACCAGCCCTGTTTTTCGCCAAACAGGGTGAGCCAGGCGGCGACATCGAAATAGCCGGTGCCGCTGGAGGCCGGGTTGGGCATGACAATCTTGCCCTTGTACTGCGGCTTGAGCAGGTCTTTCCAGCTTTCCGGTTTGGCCAGGCCTTGCTTGGCGGCTTCCACGGTGTTGAAGCAAATGGCTGCACCCCACACGTCCATGCCTACCCAGGACGGGGTAGCGGCAGTATCAACATACTGGCGCGACAGTTTTTGCACGTTTTTCGGTGCATAAGGCTGCAACATGCCTTCTTTTTGCAGCAACAGCAGCGAGGACGCGGCCACGCCCATCACCACATCCGCCTGCGGGCGGGCTTTTTCTGCCAGCAGCTTGGCAGTGATGATGCCGGTGGAGTCTCGCACCCAGCGCAGTTTCACGTCCGGGTTTTCCTGCTCGAACTTTTGCTGATAGGCCTGCAACTGGTCGGCCTCCAGCGCGGTGTAAACGGTCAGCGTGGTCTCGGCAAACACGGTACAGCTGGCCAGCGCGAGGGCGGCGGCAATAAGGGAGCGATAAGCCTGCATGTTGATAGCCTTGCATCGGGTTGGTGGACGCAGTGCACTTTACGCAGGCAACATTACAGCCTGTTTACATCTAGACGTCTAGATGTCTTTGAGAGCAAAAAAACCACATGCCCGGCATAAAGGGATGGCAAGGCTTACAGGCTGTCCGGTGTTACTTCGACCTGAACGGTGTCACCACCAAAGCGGGTGATGCCGTATTCGATGGGCTGGCCGTCCGGGTCGGCGTAAACACTTTCCACATACAGGATGGGTTGCTGCTTGCCCTGCTGCAGGGCGGCGGCGACTTCCGGTCGCGGTAGTCGGGCACTGATACGGCTGAGGACGCGCTGGAAGGTGGTGATGCCCTTGCTGGCAAAAGCTTCGCTGGTGCTTTTGCTGTTGCGGTAGATATCAATGAAGCCGTCAAAGCGCGGCAGGGGGAAATACTGGGTACACACGCTCACCACCTTGCCATCGGCCAGGTCCAGCGACTCCACCCGCAGCACCTGGCTGCCGCTATCCACCTTCAGCAGTTCGGCCACCGTGGCCGTGGCCGGTTCGAAATGGCAGGACTGGATATCGACATCGCTGACCAGATGCTGGGCGGACAGGCTGTGGGAGAAACGGCTGCTCTTGCCCAGCCGGTAAGCGATGATTTCTTCCTGCACAAAGGTGCCGCGCCCACGCTCGATGCGCACCAGCCCCTTGTCTTGCAGGTTCTGGATGGCCTGTCGCACGGTATGGCGGTTGACCCCGAAGCGCTCTGCCAGTGCCTGCTCGTTGGGGAGTCGGCCAGTCAGGGTGCGCGACAGGATTTCCTGACTCAGCGTGGCATCGATTTGTAACCAGAGCGGGGTTCCGGCAGGGCGGTTAAGGCGCGTATTCATGGCAAGGGCATCAGGATTTTTTGCAGACAATAGCATGGCATCGCACAGTTGTCCTGCATGGTTTCCCGGCTTGTCACGACCATGCTGCGGCCTGACCAGAGGCGCTCGCATGCTGCGGTCGGCCTGTTTTCAACGGCGCGGCCCTGTCTTGCGGTGAGTCAGGCGACGCCAGCCCAGTACCAGGGCCGTGAGCGACAGTGCCACGCAAGCGAGACTGCCCGGCAGCATCCAGCCATCCCACAGCGGCCGGTGCCGCAGGATGGGCAGGTCCCAGTTGTGCAGCGCGCTGAACAGCCAGCGCAAGCTGCGCTGACCTTGCTTGACTTGCAGCACGGTGGTTCCGGTTTGCGGATTCACATACAGCCAGCTGGCGGCAGGGTCAGCCAGTTTGATGCGCCATACCGGCAGCGGGCGCTCGGCGCGGCTGATGCGCGGGCTGCTGTAGTAATAGTCGTCGTCCTGCTGCAGCAAATCCGCGGCGTGGATGGGAGTGGCATGTTGGGCACTGCGCACCGCAGCCAGCACGGCATCCTTGCTGAAGCCTGCTTGCTGTGGCGGACGATCCGACCCGGATGCAGCCAGTAGCCAGACACGGCCTTGTCTGTCCTCGGCTTGCAATTGCTGTTGCCCGCCCAGCTGAACCCAGTTCAGTTCCACCGCAGGCGCAGGCGATTTTGTTTGCAATTGCCCGGCAATCTGCGCCATCGGCAGCGCGGTGGCGACGGAGTCCAGGGCGGGCTGGCCATGCTGATGCGCTTTGCCATGACTGCCTTGCGGGCCAAACAGCTGCCATGGGTTGCCGGACAGAAAGCCGCTCAGGCACCAGGTAAAAGCCAGCAGGCCGGCAGACAAGCCCAGCCACAGATGCCAGCGCTGCCACAAGGCGCGGTAAGGGTTGCTGCTGCCATTGGGATAAGGGCGTTTGCCAAGCCAGGCCGGACGCCAGCGCCCCGCACCCAGCCACAGCCCGCTGCACACCGACAGCAAGGCAGCCAGCGCGCCCCAGGTAAGGATGGGCTTTCTGGCTTCCGCGAGGCCAATGGCATCCAGCGGACGCAGAAAATGCAGGTAACTGCCGCTCCAGAACAGGATGCGCTGCATGCGGGTGGTGGATTTGACCACCTCGCCACTGTGTTGCGAGATGGTGATTTCGTGCTGCTCGGCATCATCCAGCGCCACGCGATAAAACGGCCGGTAGGGGTCGTAGTTCATCATGGCGGTGCTGGCATCGCGCTCGAATGCGGCTTGCAAGCGGGCCTGCTGGCTGGCGGGCCACCAGTCGCGGGCAATCTGCACGGCCTGTGCCGGGGTGAGCGGGCGCAGCTGTCCATCCTGTGCGGATATGCGCAGGCGCTGGCCGGTGGTGTCGGTCACCAGCCAGACGGCTTCGCCTGCCTGCATGCTCAGCCGGGCGGTGGCTGGCTGGCGCGTGGTGGCGAGGCCGCTGCGCTGCCAGGCTTCGCTCAGGCTGAGCCAGTGTCCGGCTTCGGCCACCGGCAATGGCTGGCTGTGTGCCAGGCGCACATCGGGGCTGATGCCGGAAGGCCCGGCATAGATCATCATCAAGCCGGAAAAAGACCATAGCAGCAGCAACAGGCACAGGCTGATGCCCAGCCAGCGATGGGCGAGAAACAGCAGGCGCTTCATGCAGGTTCTTCCATGAAAACAGCGTGCGCTGCGAACAGCACACGCCGGATGGCTCAAGACAGGCCGGGGTCAGTAGTCGAATTTCAGCTGTGCATAGGTGGTGCGCTGCGGCATGGGGTGGTAGGCAAAGCTCTTGTAGTTGTTGAGATTGTCCACGCCCAGCGCCACGGTGAACTGGCGGTCCAGCTTGTAGCTGATGCGCGTGTCCATGATGAGATAGGCACTGTTGGCACCGTATACGCCGCCATTGATCACCGTGTTGCCCACATCCGAACTCTGGAAGCTGCTGTAGCGCGCGGCCAGCGAGTACGACAGCTTGTCGTTCTGGTGGTAGCTCAGCACCGCCGTGGCGCGCCATAGCGGAATGCCGGGGAAGGGTTTGCCCACCGAGGCCGGGTTATTGCTGTTGGCGCGGATTTGCGACTTGGCATAAGTGATGTTGCCGCTGAAATCCAGCCCGCGCAGGCCGATGTCGGTTTGCTCGAAGGCTACTTCCAGACCATTGGTGACGACCCGGTCAATGTTCTGGATATTGGTGACATTGGGGGTGACGGTGGTGTTGGTCTGCGACAGCAGGGCATCGCTCACTTGCTCGCGGAAGGCGGTCAGACGCAGGGTGCCGCCTTGCAGCTGGCGCGTGGCGGTGACTTCGCCGGTATCGGCCCGCTCGGCTTTCAGGTTGGGGTTGTTGTTGACGATGGTATTGCTGCTGGGCACCGAACCCTGGAACAGCTCGGCCACGGTCGGGGTGCGGTAGCCACGGCCATAGGCGGTGCGCAGCGACCATTTGTCGTTCAGGTCGAACACCACCGCGGCCTTGGGCGAGAAGAACTGCTGGCTGCGCGCCGGGTCATGGTAGGTGTTCTGGCCGCTGGTGGTGGCACCACCAAAGGCAGACCACCACTCGTAACGGCCACCGGCAATCAGCTGCACGCCGGGTTGCAGCCGCCAGGTATCCTGGGCAAACAGGGCGTGAATCTGGGTATTGCCGACAAAGGCGGCGGTCTGGCTGCCCTGCGTGCCGGACTGCCAGTCGCTGGTGGCATAGCTGTGGCTGTTCAGCGCGTAATGGTCGTAGTGGTAGCCAAAGCGCAGCTGGTGTGAGCTGGCCAGGCTGCCGCCGGGACGCCAGTCGCCTTTCAGGTCCACCGTCTGCCAGCCGGTGCCGGACAGGTCGGTAATGGTGCCGGCGCCGGTCAGCCCGGCAGTGGCGCTGCGCTGCCTGTCCTTGCTGAAATCATAAATGCTGATATTGCCCTGCCAGTCCCAGCTGCCGTCGGTGCTGGTCTTGAAGGACAGGGCGTTGAGCAGGTGTTCCTGCTGCTTTTTGCTGGGCTGGAAGGCATTGGCCAGATTGTATTTCTGACCGTCGATGCTGACGATGCCGGTGTAAACCGGATTACCGGCGGCATCGCGCAGATAGCTGTTGACCGACACGGTGGAATTGTTTTGCCAGTAGCCCAGCGTGTAGTTGAGTTTCAGCGTCGGGGTAAGGTCGTAGGACAGCTTGAAGTTGGCATTGTCCTGAATCGAATGCTCGGCACCGGTGGCTCCGACAATCAGCCGTTTGGCACCGGTGGTGTCCACATCGCTTACTGCACCGCTCACCGTGGTGGCCGCGCTGGCACCGGTGTACTTGTTGGGGTTGGCGGCAAAGGTGGCCGGGTGACCCAGGCTATCCAGATGCCCGGCTTCAATCATCCAGGCCAGCCGGTCCTCACGGCTGCCCAGCATGGCTTCATTCTTGCTGCCGGTGAAATGCTGGCTGGTCTTGTACTGGCTGAAGCTTTCGTCAAACAGGGTGCTGCTGGCATGGGCTTCGAATTTCTCCGGCATGCGTGTGCTCAGCACGATGACGCTGCCAATGGCGTTGCCCGGATATTCAGCCGAGAACGGGCCGTAAATGGCATTGACCTGGCTGATTTCGTCGGGGCTGACCAGGTTCCAGCGCGGCGGGTAGGCATAGCTGTTGCCCAGCAGGTTGGACAGCAGGATATCGTCGGCATAGAGCAGGGCACGGGCGCTGCTGGTCTGGCCCGAGGTGCGGGTGGCGATGATGCTGTTCTGGTCGCCAATGTAACGACGGCGTACCTGGACATCCGGCAGGTATTTCACCGTGTCTTCGGTGCTGGTGACATTGGTGGTCTGGGCAATCTTGTCGGCACGCATGCTGCTGGTGGTGGCGGGCAGGTTGTCCGGCAGGCTGCTGTCAGCCTGCGATTGCACGGTCACTTCGGCCAATTGCTTGTCGGTATTGTCGGCATGGGCCAGGCTGATCTGCCCCAGGGCCAGGGTGACGGCCAGTACCAGCCGGTTACGGGAAAACGCTGCGCAGTGTCTCATCAGGAAAGCTCGCTCTTGTTTTGATGACGTTAGATTTTGTTAAGCGGCGTGGATGATGCCCTGCCAGGCATGGGGCGGGAATGTGGCATTTTGTCGCAGCGGGGAACTTTGCCGGCTGCGGCAATTGGTCGCACGGGGGTGGGGTGAAATCCTGCTAAGGTTGCTCCCGCACTGGCAGCCGCATCGGCTTGCCTGGCAACAAGGGAGAGCGTAAGTGCAGGCGATGGTGCAGGTAAGGGGGCTTGGTAGCAGACAGGAAAGGCAGCACAGCCGGGCGGCTTGCGTGCTGGCGGTGTTGCTGCTGCATGCCGCCTTGGCCAACTGGCTGCTGGGCTTGCAGCAAACCCGGCCGGCACAGGCGCTGCCGACAAGGATGGTGGTGCAGATGCGCACTGCCCAGCCTGCCATATCACAAGCCGTGGCCAGACCATTGCCCACCAGAGCGCAGCCGCCGGTCCATTCGCCCCGGCCTGCCACACAGGCCAAACCAAGGGCTACGCAGCCGGTTTCCGCCACCCCCATGGCCTCTGCCCATCCGGCCGCGCCTGCTGTGTTGTCTGGCACGGCTACGGCCACCACTACCAGTTCGGTCAGCCCGGCTGCGGCAGCGCCTCAGGCTACGGCAGAGGCGCATTCTCCAGTCACAACCGAGGCGGGTTTTACCGCCGACTACCTGCACAACCCGGCACCGGTCTACCCGCCGTCCTCGCGGCGTAACGGTGAAGAGGGCAGGGTGTTGCTGCGAGTGCGTGTTTCGGCCGCCGGGCAGGCAGAAGCAGTGGACGTCCAGCATGGCAGCGGTTTTTCCCGGCTGGATGATGCGGCCAGGGAGGCGGTGGCCAACTGGCGCTTTACCCCGGCCCGGCGTGGTGCGCAGGCGATTGACTCCACCGTCATTGTTCCCATCACTTTTCGCCTTGGCCATTAAGCGCCGGGGCTGACTCATTGCAAGGAAACATCATGGATACACAACTGGGTCTGGTGCATTTCTGGCAGCAGGGGGATGCGGTATCCCACGTGCTGGCCATCTTGCTGGTATTGATGTCGATTGCCAGCTGGAGCCTGTTGCTGATCAAGCTGCTGGAGCAGTGGCGCTTGCGCCAGGCCCTGCGTCATGCGCTGCCAGCTTTCTGGCAGGCAAGCAGCAAGCAGGCTGCCCGGCAGGCACTGGCAGCACGGGACGGCAGCCAGTTGCTCAGCGGTATTGCACAGCAGGCCGACGAGGCTGCACAGGCCTACGCGGGCAAGTCCGGCCTGGGCCTGGGTGGCGAGCTGGATGCGGGTGAGTATCTGGGCCGCACCCTGCAACAGGCCTTGTTGCAAGCGCAGTCCCGGCTGGAGCAGGGCCTCACCGTGCTGGCTTCCATCGGTGCCACCGCGCCTTTCATCGGCCTGTTCGGTACGGTATGGGGGATTTATCACGCCCTGATCAATCTGTCCGGCCATGGCCAGATGAATATCGATCAGGTGGCCGGCCCGGTGGGCGAGGCGCTGATCATGACCGCCATCGGCCTGTTTGTCGCCATTCCGGCGGTACTGGCCTACAACGCCTGCACCCGCAGCAACCGCCTGATGCTGGCTGCACTGGAAGGCTTTGCCCATGGCCTGCATGCCTATCTGGTGGCCGGGGTACGCCAGCCCCAGTCCCAAACCATGCCCGGCGGCTCATTGCAGCCGCAGTCTGCCGGCAAGGGGGCTTGAGCAATGGCATTCCACGGCTTTTCGTCTTCAGGCCAGCATGGCCAGCCCATGGCCGAAATCAACACCACTCCGCTGGTGGATGTGATGCTGGTGTTGCTGGTGGTGTTCATGATTACCGCGCCCTTGTTTCATCAGGCAGTGGGCATTGACCTGCCCAGAACGGTGGCCACGCAGGACAAGCCACAAGAGAAAGTGTTGCACCTGAGCTTGGCACGCGACGGCAGCGTGACGCTGGATGGCAAGGCCATCAGCCAGGCGGCCCTCAGTCCACAACTGCAAGCTGCCAGTGTGGGGAATCCGGAGCTGCAACTGCAGGCGGATCAGGCCACGCCGTATCAGGCGGTCGCGGCGGTGATGGCACTGGCCCAGCAGGCCGGGGTCAACCGCATTGCCTTTGTCACCCAGCCGCAGGCGCATTGAAGCGCCTGGGCCAATGCCCGCCACCCAGCGCAGGGGGCGCGACAGTTGACACCCGCTTGCCTACCTGCCAACCTGCCGCCTTTGTTTCCACGCTTATTTTGCTGCCATGAAAATCACCAAAAATTCCGCCGTTACGCTGCGCATGAAAGTGACCGACGCCCAGGGTCAGGTTTACGACGATGGCAAGCATCCGGTTTCCTATCTGCATGGCGATTACGACAATCTGTTTGCCAAGCTGGAAGAAGCACTGGAAGGTCAGGAAGCCGGTTTCCAGACTGCACTGGAACTGGCATGCGAAGACGCCTTTGGCGAGCGTGACGAAGCGCTGGTCACCACCATGCCCAAGGCTGAATTCCCGCCCGGTATCAAGGTGGGTGGCCAGATCCAGCGCATGGGCCCGGACGGCCAGCCGCGCTATTACTTTGTCACCAAGATCAAAGGCCCTACCGTGCTGCTGGATGGCAACCATCCGCTGTGCGGCAAGGCGCTGCGCTTTGCCATTACCGTGCTGAGCGTGCGCGAGGCGACTGCCGAAGAAATCGCCCACCAGCATGTACATGGCGAACACGGCCATCAGCATTGATTGACGGAGTTTTCCCGCCCGCCTGACGGCTTGATATCAAGCTGTCACATGAAAAAAGCCCTGAATGTTCAGGGCTTTTTCTTGTCCGTTTGCCGGTATCCAGCCTGTCGCTGCACAGAGAGCGGGCCTCACAGCGCGCGCATGTATTTGAAGCGGATATCAATGAATTTGCGCCGCCAGTCAAACAGGTCGGTGAGTGACATATTGTAAGGCTTGATGACGCAGCCTTCCTGATGGGCCCGTACCGGGACGCGCCACAAATTGCCCATATCGATGTCTTCAATGAACAGCTTGTCACGCACACACTGGTCAAACACCGGTGTGCCGGGGAAGGGAATCAGCGTGCCAACCCAGTTGCGATCCAGTTGCAGCTCATCAATCATGTCCATGGTTTCCTGCAGCGTTTCATTGGTGTCTTCAGGAAAACCCATGATCCAGTTACCGGCCAGACTGACGCGATGCTTTTTCAAGTCTTCAACGACTTTATAAATCGTGTCGCGCTTCAAGCCTTTTTTGATGACGGTATTGCGGATGTATTCTGATCCGTGCTCGGGTGCCAGCAGGGCGGAGGTCATGCCTGCCGCCACCATGGCATCAATCACCTCGGTTTTCAGGCTGTTCATGCCCAGGCCACCGGCAGTGGTGAACTGGATATCCAGGCCACGGCGCAGGATTTCATTGCAGATGCCCAGAATATGCTTGTTGTCGACCGTCAGGTTGTCATCCATGAAGGTGAAGAAGCGCTGGTTCTTTTCATTGACCAGATACTCCAGCTCATCAACAAAGCGCTGCGGAGTACGACGACGGAGTTTTCTGCCTTGCACGATATACATGTCGCAGAATGTGCATTTGAACGGGCAGCCACGCTCGGAGATGACAGGAACGACATTCTTGATATCGTGCCCTTTGAAGTTGGAATAGCCGCTCAAATCCATCTCGAATTCGGTGAAATCAACCATGTCCCATGCCTGCATGGGGAGGTCTTCATAGTTGATCCACTCGCGTTCTTGATTGACATGCACCTTGCCATCCTGGTCGCGGAAGGCGAAAGACTTAATTTCTTTCAGATTACCCAGCTCACCCGCGGCCATTCTGTTGGCAATGGCGACCATTTGCGGCTCACCCTCACCCAGTGCGATGTAGTCGAAATCCGGGCAGTTTTTCAGGATTTCATGCGGGTAGGTGGTGGCATGAATTCCCCCGGTAATGATTTTCAGGTCCGGGTTGGTCTGCTTTACCGTACGCGCATAATCCATGGCGGTTTGCATGAAACCGGAAAACAGAAACGAGATGCCTACCAGGTCGGGGTTTTCCTGTTTGATGGTCTGGATGATACGGTCATGGCAGTAACGGGTGGGTTCTGCCTGTTGGTGGGTTCTTTTACTGTTCAGGTCCAGCAGGATGGGCTGATGACCTTCATTGCGCAATACCGCAGCCAGGCTGAGTAATGCGGCAGAGGGAAGAAAATCGTTACGCTTGATGGTCGGGTCATCAAGGTAGGGACAGATTAATAAAACCTTCATGATATTCTCCCCATCCGGATCGGGATGTTAATTTCTTTTGTTGTTCAACTATTTTTACTCCAATTTTCAATCCTACCTGTTTTGCCATGGCTAAGCCATATTAATAAAATGGTATTTGTCATAAGCTATCGATATTTATTGATAATAGCCATTTTGTATTTCACTGGCATGTCAAAAACCAGACCCTCCACACTGCGTCGGGTCTGGTTTTTCAGTCTGGCTGCCTGATCAGTGCAGGTTCTGCTGGAAGAAGCGGGTGATCCGGTCGAAGGGGATTTTGTCCATGCGGTCATACAAATCCACATGGTTGGTATTTTTCAGGATCAGCAGCTCCTTTGGTTCGGCAGCAGCCTGATAAATATCCTCGCTGAAATAGCGGGAGTGGGCATTGTCACCGGCAATCAGCAAGATCGGGCGCGGGGAGATTTCCTTGATATAGCTGAGCAGCGGCATGTTCATGAAGGAAAGCGCACTGGTGGCGGTAAAGGCGCCGCTGGAGTTCACCGAATTCTGGTGAAAGCCGCGGGCAGTACGGTAGTAGTCGAAAAACTCCTTCACGACCGGGTGCGGGTTGTCCGGCAGGGTTTCCGGCAGCAAACGCGCGGGCATCACCACCTTGCCGTCTGCGGCGATGTAGATGCCGTGGCTGCCTGCTGTCGGGTAGCCATTTTGTGCATCCTGCCAGCGTTGCTGGCTGAGCATGTCGAGAATCTTGCTGCGGTCCGCCGCCGACAGGGTGTCGCCCAGCCCCCTGGCCATTACCCGCGACATGTCATACATGGAGGTGGTGACCACGGCCTTGATGCGCTTGTCCACGGCTGCTGCATTCAGGCTCATGCCGCCAAAGCCGCAGATGCCGATCAGGCCGATTTTTTCCCGGTCCACCTCGGGCAGCAGTCCCAGATAATTCACCGCCGCGCTGAAGTCTTCGGTATTGATTTCCGGGGACGACACATTGCGCGGTTCACCACCGCTCTCGCCGGTGTAGGACGGGTCGAACGCCAGGGTCACAAAACCGCGCTCTGCCATGGTTTGTGCATACAGGCCGGATGATTGTTCTTTCACGGCACCAAACGGGCCGCTGACGGCAAGGGCGGCCAGTTTCTGCTGGCCCCGGTTTTTCGGCAGGTAGAGGTCGGCGGCCAGGGTAATGCCGTAGCGATTGCGGAAGCTCACCTTGCGGTGATCGACCTTGCTGCTTTGCGGGAAGGTTTTGTCCCATTCCTGGGTCAGATGAAGCATGTTTTCTCCAGAGGATGTGCTGCTTGCTGCCTGTGCAGGCAGGGCGCTGATGAACAAGGCCGTGCAGGCGAGCAGGGCGGATTGCAAGAAGGCTTTGCGCGTGAGTTGCATGGTGTGACTCCTGAGTGAAGGCATGGCGTGCAAGAGGGCAGGTTTTCCTGCCACGTGTTGCTGCGTATTGTTCAGGAGGTGTGGCGCAGGCCGGTACATGAATCCTCGGCATTTCTTGCCCAATCCTCTGGTGGCGGGTGCCGGATGCCGGTGTGCAGTCTGTATGGACTGCAAGCAGGCTGTGCCTTGGCTTCAGCAAATACCCATGAAAAAAGCCCTGAATGTTCAGGGCTGCAGATGATTGAAAAATAAGCGGAGTGATGGCGAATCAGCGTGGAATCCGCACTGCGTCTTCGTTGAAATCGCCTTTGGCGGCACCGCTGTGGCAGGCCTGGCAATTGGCGGCACTGCCAACGGCTTTGCGCTTCCAGATTGCGGGGCTGATTTCATCATGCTTGCGCACAAACCAGCCGGTGCTGGTGATGCGCGGTGGCTCACCCTTGCTGTTGCTGTAGTCCGGGCCATTGCTGGCGGCTGCCATGCTCAGGTAGCTGCGGATGATTTTTTCGTCCTCGGCAGTGAGCGTGGCATTGACGCCATAGTGGTTCTGCAAATTATCCATCTGCTTTTTCCAGGCCGATGCCGGCAGCAAACCGGGCGGGTAGGCCATATGGCAGCTGCCGCACTCGGTTTTCCATACGGCAGGTGCTTGTGCCAGGTTGCGGCCCAGTTGTTTCGGTCGTTTACCTTCGTGGTGTTCCCCCTCATCGGCCATGCTCAGGCCAGCTCCCAGAGCAATGCACGCCACTACAGCGGCTAATAAAAGTTTGTTCATGACCGGCTCCTTATTTCACGCTGCTCAAATAGGTCAGGAAATCGCCTTTTTCCAGCGCTGTGCATTCACGTTTGAATACATCATCGCAATTGCGGCGGAACCATTTTTCCACTTTCTTGTTATCGCTAAAGCGGCTGGGTGTCACAGAAGTAGCCATTGGCTCAATACTGCGAAATGCCGGTGTTTTACCAGGCTGGCGTGGGTCGGCAGAATGACAGCTGGCGCAACTGATATTTTTGCCATTTTGCACGGTCTCCCGATAATAAAGCGCCTTGCCGCGCTCGGCGGAAAATCCGTTGAAAGCGGGATTGGCTTGTTTTGCTTGTGCGGCATATTCACTCAAGATGGCCGGTGCTGCATGGCTATATGTACTGGCCAGGGCCATGGCCAGGATAATGACGTTGCGCATGATGCTCTCCTGATATCCGGGAGCTTTTACCTTAAAAGCCAAAGCTTAATGCAGGATTAATTCATGGCTAAATCATTGATAATGAAACTGATTATTATTTGTTGTCTGCTGAATTAATTCAGGGTTAAGTTTCCGGCGGCACAGTAAATACCGTATGGCGGATTGCAAGGAGAACATCATGCGGAATTTACAGCGCTTTCACGTTTATCACTGGTTGCTGGCCGGTTTCTTTGTCGTGGCTTATCTGAGCGGAGACGACGCAGGCCTGGGTCATGCTTGGCTGGGTTATGGCTTGCTGCTACTGCTGTTGTTCCGGCTGGCCACCGTGCTGACCGGCAGCCGAGGTTTTCCCCGCTTGCGCCCTGTTGCAGGTGCCGCTACCGGGGGCTGGTCCGCAGCCATCTGGGGCAAGGGGCTGATCTGGAGCATGCTGCTGGCCTTTGTGCTTTTACTGGTGACGGGGGTGTTGATGGTAGACAACGCCGCCGTGGTGGACGCCGGTTTGCAACTGGTTCTGCCTGTGGCGATGGCTACTTCCATCAGCCAGTTGCTGGCAGGTTGGCCGCAATGGGATGCCGCGCAGTGGCATGAGCAGATTGCCAGCCTGAGCCTGGTGCTGATTGCCCTGCATATCGGCTGCTTGTTGTGTTTCCGGCTACCCATGGTGCGCTGGATGCTGGGGCTGGCCAGCCAGGGCAAGGCGGCACCGGACCAGGCTGCAGGTCACGCATTACCGCAGCCCGTTCCATACCGCCTGACGGTAAGCCGCTTGCGACCGGAAACAGCGGATACGCTCAGCATCGAACTGGCTTTGCCTGCTGCCTTGCAGCCATTGTTTTGTTTTCAGCCGGGGCAGTTTGTGAGCATTGGCGTGGAGGTGGATGGTGCGTGCTTGTGGCGCTGTTATTCCATTACCAGCCAGCCGGGAGAATCGACGCTGTCCATCACCGTCAAGCGGGTGCCGGGTGGCAAGGTTTCCGGCTATCTGCACGATGCCATGCAGGTGGGCATGACGCTGTTGGTGCTGCCGCCTGCGGGTAGCTTCCGTCCGCGCAGCCCGGCTGCGGATTTACTGCTGCTGGCCGGTGGCAGTGGCATCACTCCGCTTTATGCCATCCTGCGTCATGCCTTGCAGCAGGGCAGTGGCCGGGTGCGGCTGGTCTACGTCAGCCAGCAGTCGGACAGCGTCATCTTTGGCCCGGCCCTGGCCGCCTTGCAAGCACGCTATCCTGACCGGCTGTCGCTGACCCTGCACCTTTCCGCAAGCCAGGGACGCCTGGATGCCGCCGGGCTGACCACATTGCTGGCCGACGGCTGCCATGGCGAGGTTTTACTGTGCGGGCCGGAGGGCCTGCTGCAACTGGCGCAAGGCTGCCTGTTGCAACTGGGTGTGCCTGCATCCGCCATCCAGCAAGAGCGTTTTGGCCCGGCCGCTGCGCCGCTTGCTGACGGTGGCAATGCTGTTTCGGCGCAGATTACCCTGCACGGAAAACAGCATGCCATACTGCTGACACGGGGCAGCACGCTGCTGAATGCGCTGGAAGGGCAGGGGGTGCAGCCGCCCAGCCACTGTCGCGCCGGTGTATGCGGCACTTGCCGCTGCAAGGTCAGCCATGGCCGGGTAAGCATGCAGAGCAATCAGGTACTGACCGCCGAAGAGGTGGCATCCGGCTGGGCCTTGGCCTGTCAGGCCGAGCCCCTGGACAGTACGCTGCATGTATCGTTCGACGAGCCAGTGCCTGCTGCGCGTGCGCCAACCGCTGTCATCAGGAGTGTTGCGTGGGGAAAAAACAAAGTCTGATTCATGCCGTCTTGCTGCTGCCGCCGGTATTTGCCTTGCTGCTGTGGAGTGTGCAGCAAGTCCGGGACATTGCCTTGCCGGTGACCGGGCTGTTGTTGCTGTCTGCCATACCAGCCTTGTTGATGTTGTTGTCCGAGGCGGTCAGTGCCTTGCGGCGCAAGACGCTGGGGGTGGATCTGCTGGCCTTGCTGGCCATTGGCGGTGCCATGTGGCTGGACCAGGCGCTGACTGCGGCCATCATCGCTGCGATGGCAGCTACCGGGCGCTGGCTGGATGACTACGCGGCTGGCCATGCCGAACGGGAAATGAGCAGCCTGCTGGCCAAGGCACCGCGCCATGCCAACCGTCTGGAAGGCGGGCAGCAGCAGCGCGTGCCGCTGGATGCAGTACAGCCGGGGGACTGCCTGTTGGTGAAGGCGGGTGAAGTCATCCCGGTGGATGGCCGGCTGGACGATGCGCTGGCAGTACTGGATGAATCCACGCTCACCGGCGAGGCGGTCCCGGTTACCGTGCATGCTGCTGCCTTGCTGCGTAGTGGCAGCCTCAATGCGGGTGATGCCTTTCGCATGACTGCTACCGCCACCGCGGCATCCAGTACCTTCAGCGGCATTGTCCGCATGGTGGAGCAGGTGGGCCGTGCCAAGGCTCCGGTGATGCGGCTGGCAGACCGCTATGCCTTCTGGTTCATTCCGCTGGCCCTGTTGCTGGCGGGTGGGGCCTGGCTGGTCAGTGGCGATGTATTGCGTGCCCTGGCCGTGCTGGTGGTGGCGACACCTTGTCCCTTGCTGCTGGCGGTGCCGGTGGCGATGATTTCCGGCATTTCGCAGTGTGCTGGCCGTGGTGTGCTGGTGAAAAGCAGTGAAGTGCTGGAGGCGCTGGCGCGCGCCACGCTGCTGTTTTTCGACAAGACCGGCACGCTGACCGGTGGCAAGGCCAGGCTGGTGGCCATTCATGTGCCGGATGGCGCAGCAACCGACGATGTATTGCGGCTGGCCGCCGCGCTGGACCAGATGTCCAACCATGTAATGGCCACCGCAGTGGTGCAGGCGGCGCATGAACGCGGCCTGGGCAAGCTGCCGTTGCCGACGGCGGTCAACGAGGTGGCCGGTGCCGGGCTGAGCGGCGAGCTGGAAGGCCGGCGCGTGGTGCTGGGCAGTCTGGCTTATGTCAGCAGCCAGCTGCCGTCCTTGTCGCCCTGGGCGCAGTCCTTGCAGGCAAGGCTGGATATGGAAGGGGCCAGCGTGGTGTATGTTGCCTGCGATGGCGTATTGCTGGGTGCGCTGGAACTGGCCGACCGCTTGCGGCTGGAAACCCCGCGTGCGCTGCGCATGCTCAAGCGCTGCGGTGTCAGCCATATCGCCATGCTGTCCGGTGACCGGCAGGATGTGGCCGAGGCGATTGGCCACGGCATTGGCGTGGACGAAGTGTTTGCCGGTTTGCAACCGCAAGACAAGCTGGCCCACATCCATCAGGCCAGAGCGCGCGGTGTCACGCTGATGGTGGGGGATGGCGTCAACGACGCTCCCGCCTTGCGTGCGGCCGATGTCGGCGTGGCAATGGGTGCGCAAGGGGCTGCAGCCGCCGCGGAAAGTGCAGGGGTGGTGCTACTCAACGACCGGCTGGACCGGCTGGCCGAAACGGTGATGGTGGCCCAGCGCAGCATGGCGATTGCCCGCCAGTCGGCGGTGGCCGGCATGGGTCTTTCGCTGCTGGCCATGCTGGCCGCCGCGCTGGGCTGGCTGCCACCGGTATACGGTGCGGTGTTGCAAGAGCTGATCGACGTGGCGGTGATCGTGAATGCGCTGCGCGCCCTGTCGCCACCTGCCGGTCTGGGCCAGCAGCAGAAACTGACGGTGGAAACCGTGGCGCAACTGAACGAGGAACATGCGCTGCTCAACCCGCTATTGCAGCAACTGGCAGCACTGGCACGCGCCGTCCCGCAACTGGAGCACAGCCAGTTGCGGGCCGAACTGGACCAGTTGCAAACCCTGCTGCACGAGCGCCTGCTACCGCATGAGCAAAAGGAAGAAGGGCAGCTTTACCCGGCCATGGCGCGGCTGTTGGGCGGCGAGGACCCGCTGGCCGCACTCAGTCGCAGTCATCAGGAAATATTCCGCCAGTCGCGCCGCCTGACCATGCAGATAGAGGCCTTGCCGGTACCCGCCTCGCCGCTGGAATTACAGGAGTTGCAACGCACCCTGTACAGCCTGGACACCATTTTGCAGCTGCATTTTGCCCAGGAAGACGAGCTGTACCAGAGCATGAGCTGAACGCTCGCATCCCTTACAGGGGGGCGGGGGAGCGACTGCTGTCCTGGCCATGCAGTTGCTGACGGTACTGGCGCGGGGTAAAGCCGGTCAGCGCCTTGAACTGGCGGCTGAAGGCGCTGTGGTCGGTGTAGCCGCAGTGCAGTGCTACATCGGTGATGGCCATGTCACCGTGCAACAGGCGGTGGGCATGTTCCAGCCTGGCCTTGTGAATCATCTGGCGCGGGGTCAGGTGAAACACTTTCTTGCAGTAGCGTTCCAGCTGGGCGGGGGAGACGCCGGCAATGGCGGTCAGCTCGTCCATGCTGATGGAACGGCTGAAGTGGCTGCGGATGAACTCGTCCACCGCCACCAGCCGGGTGTAGGCGGGGTGGGTCTTGCTGGCGGCCTGCAAATCCAGCGAGATGCCGATCAGCCCGATGATGTCGCCCGCCGCACTGTATAGCGGCCATTTGTAAGTCAGGCACCAGCCGGGCTCCCGGCTGTTGAACAAATGCAGTTCCAGCTGGCTTTCCAGTACCAGCCCGTCCTTCAACACCTTGATGTCTTGCGCGGTATAGCCCGGCCCCAGCTGCGAGGGAAACACCTCGGCGCTGGTCTTGCCCAGCAAGGGTTGCAGGCTTTTCAGCCCGCAGCGTTCCACCAGTGTCTGGTTGGCCAGCAGATAGCGGGCCTGTGCGTCCTTGATGAAGATGGCGGCATTGGGGATCAGGTTCAGTACCGGCAGCAGCGGTCCCAGTGCGCCCAGCAGACTGTCCAGGCTGGCCGGACGTGTTTGTTGCTGCCAGTTGGCAATGCTGTCCAGCAGTTCCCCTGTCAAGGTTTTCCCTTCCTTGTCTTGTGCGTTTGTCCGGTCTGTCACCGGGCATGGCGGCACAGTCCTGTCTTGCCCATTGTGCTGCAAAAACAGCAATTGTGCTGATTTCGTCATTGTCGCTGATGATAAGCATCAAGATTCCCGGCAGCAATAACGCCATTCTATGCAGGTGCTGACGAAGACGGGTTCGGCGTGAAGATGCAATGGAATCAATACCCTGCATGGTATTGCTGCATCGGGTTTTCACAGGGCATGCCAAGGGTGCATTCCTGCCGACCGTCATTCAAGGTCTTACCGAATGGACAAGCTTATGCAAGAGATACACATCATCGATTCCCACACCGGCGGCGAACCCACCCGGCTGGTGATGCGAGGTTTTCCCGATATCGGCGGTGGCAGCATGGCCGATCAGCGCGACGCATTGCGCCAGCAGCACGACCAATGGCGCCGCGCCTGTTTGCTGGAGCCGCGTGGCAGCGAGGTACTGGTGGGCGCGCTGTATTGCCCGCCAGTGTCGCCGGACGCCACTTGCGGGGTGATCTTCTTCAACAACACCGGGTATCTGGGCATGTGCGGCCACGGCACCATCGGCCTGATTGCCTCGCTGCATTACCAGGGCCTGATTGCACCGGGCGTGCACAAGATCGACACCCCGGTGGGACAGGTCAGCGCCACCCTGCATGAGGATGGTGCGGTGACGCTGGGCAATGTACCGGCTTACCGTTATCGCCAGCAGGTGGCGGTGAACGTGCCCGGCTACGGCGTGTTTCACGGTGACATTGCCTGGGGTGGCAACTGGTTCTTCCTGGTGTCCGAACACGGCATGGTGCTGGACATGGCCAATGTCGAGGCACTCACCGCCTTCACCTGGGCCATGTTGCAAGCGCTGGAAGCACAGGGCATCACCGGGGCCGATGGCGCGCTGATCGACCACGTGGAGCTGTTTGCCGACGATGCCAGCGCCGACAGCCGCAATTTCGTGATGTGCCCGGGCAAGGCGTACGACCGCTCGCCCTGCGGCACCGGTACCAGTGCCAAGCTGGCTTGCCTGGCTGCCGACGGCAAACTGGCCGAAGGCGAAAGCTGGGTACAGGCCGGCATCACCGGCAGCCAGTTCATCGGCCATTACCAGCGTGAGGGCGATTTCATCCGCCCCTTCATTACCGGCCGCGCCTTCGTCACCGCCAGCGCCACGCTGCTGATCGACCCGCAAGACCCTTTCGCCTGGGGCATCTGAGCCCCGCGCTGCACAGACAACACCCCATACACACACATACAAGCTGCAAGGAGCAAAACAATGAGCGACAACATTTTCACCGGCTGCATCCCGGCCCTGATGACCCCGTGTACCGCCGAGCGCAAGCCGGATTTTGACGCGCTGGTGGCAAAGGGCCGCGAGCTGATTGCCGCCGGCATGAGCGCGGTGGTGTATTGCGGCTCGATGGGCGACTGGCCGCTCTTGACCGAAGCCGAGCGTCAGGAAGGCGTGGCCCGGCTGGTGGCTGCCGGCGTGCCTACCATTGTCGGCACCGGTGCGGTGAACACCCGCGAGGCGGTATCCCATGCCGCCCATGCCGCCCGCGTTGGCGCACATGGCCTGATGGTGATTCCGCGCGTGCTGTCGCGTGGTGCGTCCCCGACCGCGCAAAAGGCCCACTTTTCCGCCATTCTGGCCGCTGCGCCCAACTTGCCTGCAGTCATCTACAACAGCCCTTATTACGGCTTTGCCACCCGTGCTGATTTGTTCTTCGAACTGCGCCGCAGCTATCCCAACCTGATCGGCTTCAAGGAATTCGGCGGTGCCGCCGACATGCGCTACGCCGCCGAGCACATCACCTCGCAGGATGATCAGGTCACGCTGATGGTGGGGGTGGACACCCAGGTGGTGCATGGCTTTGTCAATTGCAATGCCACCGGCGCCATTACCGGCATCGGCAATGCGCTGCCGCGCGAGGTGCTGCATCTGGTTGCGCTGAGCAAGGCCGCCGCCCGTGGCGACGCAGTGGCCCGTCGTCAGGCGCGTGAGCTGGAATCGGCGCTGGCGGTGCTGTCCTCCTTCGATGAAGGCTGCGATCTGGTGCTGTATTACAAGTACCTGATGGTGCTGAACGGGGATACCGAATACAGCCTGCACTTCAACGAAACCGACGCCCTGACCGAAGCCCAGCGCCGTTATGCCGAAACCCAGTACACGCTGTTCCGCAACTGGTATCGCGACTGGTCGGCCGGGCTGAATGTGGCCTGAGCCAGACCCTGAGCAGCCGTGCCACGCCTGCTGCGTGGCCGGGCTTTTACTTCAAGCAGGAAATCTCATGAATCTGACAGGCAAGATGCTGATTGGCGGGCAATCCGTCAGCGGTACGCGTGAAGCGCTGCACGCCATCAACCCGTCCAGCGGCCAGACACTGCAACCGGGCTATGCCGGGGGCGATCAGGCACAGGTGGAGCAGGCGTGCGCGCTGGCCTGGGCCGCGTTTGATGCCTACCGCGAAACCACGCCGGCACAGCGGGCGCAGTTGCTGCAAACCATTGCCGGGGAAATCGAAGCACAGAGTGATGCGCTGATTGAACACGCCATGCTGGAAACCGGCTTGCCGCAGGCCCGTTTGCAGGGCGAGCGGGCCCGCACCTGCGGCCAGCTGCGCATGTTTGCCCGTACCGTACTGGCTGGTGAATGGCTGGATGTGCGGGTCGATCAGGCCCAGCCTGCGCGCCAGCCGCTGCCGCGTGCCGACTTGCGCCAGCGCCAGATCCCGCTGGGGCCGGTGGCCGTATTCGGGGCCAGCAACTTCCCGCTGGCCTTCTCGGTGGCCGGGGGGGATACCGCCTCGGCACTGGCGGCCGGTTGCCCGGTCATCGTCAAGGCGCACAGCGCCCATCCCGGCACCAGCGAACTGGTGGGCCAGGCCATTGTGCGCGCGCTGCAACAGTGCGGCCTGCCCGCCGGGGTATTCGCCCTGCTGTTTGGCAGTGGCCGCGAAGTAGGGCAGGCACTGGTGAACGATGCGCGCATCAAGGCGGTGGGCTTTACCGGCTCGCGTGCTGGCGGGCTGGCCCTGTGTCAGACCGCACAGCAGCGTGTAGAGCCGATTCCGGTATATGCAGAGATGAGCTCCACCAACCCGGTGTTCCTGCTGCCCGCTGCCTTGCAGGCCCGTGGGGATGCGCTGGCACAGGGCTTTGTCGGCTCGCTGACGCTGGGCGCAGGGCAGTTCTGTACCAACCCCGGCCTCTTGGTGGCGGTACAAGGGCAAGCGCTGGAAGCGTTTGTCGCCAGCGCGGCTGATTTGCTGCAACACAGTGCGGCGCAAACCATGCTCACACCCGGCATCTGGGCGGCGTATCAGGACGGAGTGGACAGTCTGTCCCGCCACGCCAGCACCGTGGCCAAGGGCGTGTTACCCACCGGGCCCAACCAGTGCCAGCCACAGCTGCTGAGGGCAAGTGCAGCAGAGTACCTGGCCAATCCGGCCTTGCAGGCCGAGGTGTTCGGCGCGGCCGCGCTGATCGTGCAATGCCGTGATGAGGCAGAACGCCTGCAACTGGCCGAGGCGCTGGAAGGCCAGCTGACAGCCACGCTGCAACTGGATGATGACGATATCGCGCTGGCACGCCGCCTGTTGCCGGTGCTGGAGCGCAAGGCTGGCCGCATTCTGGTCAACGGCTGGCCTACCGGGGTGGAAGTATGTGATGCCATGGTGCATGGCGGGCCATTCCCGGCCACGTCGGATGTGCGCTCCACCTCGGTGGGGACGGCAGCCATCCAGCGCTTCCTGCGCCCGGTGTGCTATCAGGACCTGCCGGATGCACTGCTGCCGACCGCCCTGAAACATGAGAATCCGCAGGGCTTGCCGCGCCTGCTGGATGGCGTGCGGGAGGCCTGAACCATGGCCGACACCCTTGTTGCGGGAGACGAAGTCATCGTGGTGGGGGCCGGGGTGGTCGGTATTGCCATTGCGCTGCAACTGCGGCTGGAAGGCTTTGCCGTCACCCTGCTGGACCGTGGCGAACCAGCCATGGAAACCAGCTATGGCAATGCCGGTGCCTTTGCCATCAGCGATGTGATACCGCTGGCCGAACCGGGCGTGCTGCGCAAGGTGCCGGGCTGGATGCTGGACCCGCTGGGGCCGCTGGCCCTGCGCTGGCGCTACCTGCCCAGCCTGATGCCCTGGTTGCTGCGTTTTCTTGCTGCCAGCCGCCCGAGCAAGGTGGCCACACTCACCCGCGATCTGTCTGCCTTGCTGGGACGGGTGAATCAGGACTATGCCGCGCTGATAGACAAGGCCGGGCTCACGGCCATGTGGCGACGCCACGGCAACCTCACCCTGTATCGCAACCAGCAGGAGTTCGATGCCGCCTTGCCTGCCTGGCAGGAAAAGCGCCGCCATGGCGTGCAGTGGCAGGCCTTGTCACGCAGCCAGTTGCTGGCGCAGGAACCGCTGTTGGCCGAGGAATGGCAATACGCGGTGCGGGTGCCGGACTGGTCGCATGTGGACGACCCCTACACCTTCAGCCGTGGCCTGTTCGATGCCTTTGTCCGTGCCGGTGGACGCTTTGTGCAGGATGAGGTGCTGGCTACGGTCGCAGGGGAGGGGCGTGTGAGCGGGGTGGAAACAGCCGGCCACGGCCGCCTGTCGGCTGCCGCCACGGTGATTGCCTGTGGCGTGTGGAGCGACCGCTTTACCCGTCAGCACCGCTACCGCGTACCGCTGGAGAGCGAGCGCGGCTATCACGTCAACCTGCCCAGGGCCGGAGTGAAGCTGCACCACTTCATCCAGTGCGCCAGCGAAAGCTTTGTCATTTTGCCCATGGCGGATGGTGGCCTGCGCCTGGCCGGCACGGTAGAGCTGGCACACCGCGATGCGCCACCCGACTGGCGGCGCGCCCACATCCTGCTGGACAAGGCGCGGCGCATCGTCGGCGATTTTTCCACCGCAGACATGACGGTATGGATGGGCAACCGCCCCTCGCTGCCGGATACCTTGCCCATCATCGGCCCGGCCCCAGGGCAGCCCGGCCTGTGGTTTGCCACCGGGCACGGCCATCTGGGCCTCACCCTGGCCGCCACCACGGCGGTGCTGCTGAGTGATGTGTTGCAGGGCCGCGCAGCGGAAACAGACATGCAGCCCTACCGTTTGCAACGGTTTTGATCCTGCCAGACACCGGCGCAGACCGGTCATGGCAGGAGAGCAGTAACAGGGGAAATCAGCTGGTTTCTCTTGAATGAATGCAGCGTCAAAGGAGAAATGACATGGCACAAAAGAAACTGTTGGCAGAACTTGGCCGGGTAGTGGCACTGGGCGGCATGATGGCCCCGTTTGCCATTGCTGCCGCACATGCCGATACGGTAGTGAAAATCGGCTTTTCCTCACCCTTGTCCGGCCCGCAGGCGCATTACGGCAAGGACAATGAAAACGCCACCAGGATGGCCATTGACGACATCAATGCCAAGGGCCTGGTGGTGGGCGGGCAGAGGATCAAGTTCGAGCTGGTATCCGAGGACGATCAGGCCGATCCGCGCATTGGCACCCAGGCTGCGCAGCGGCTGGTGGATGCCGGGGTGAAGGCGGTGATTGGCCACTTCAATTCCGGAGTGTCCATTCCTGCTTCACGCATTTACTCGGAAGCCGGTATTCCGCAGCTATCGGTGTCCACCAACCCGGCTTACACCCAGCAAGGCTACAAGACTACCTTCCGCCTGGTGGGCAGCGACAGCCAGATTGGCGGCTCGCTGGGCCAGTTTGCGGTAAAAACCCTCAAGGCCACGCGCATTGTGGCGATTGATGACCGCACCGCTTACGGCCAGGGTATTGCCGACGAATTCGTCAAGGCGGTGACTGCCAATGGCGGCAAGGTGGCACGGCGTGAATTCACCACCGACAAGGCAACCGATTTCACCTCCATCCTGACGGCGGTGAAAGCAATCAATCCGGAAGTGATTTTCTACGGCGGGGCAGATGCCCAGGCTGCGCCCATGGCCAAGCAGCTCAAGCGGCTGGGCCTGAAAGCCCGGCTGATGGGCGGCGACATGATGAACACTCCCACCTTCATCCAGCTTGCCGGGGCGGATGCGGCCGGACATTACTCGGCGGTGGCAGGTGGCGTGCTGACTGCCCGTCCGGCGGGCAAAGCGTTTGAAACCCGTTACAAGGCCCGCTTCCATCAGGATGTGGTACTGCTGGGGCCGCAATTCTACGACGGGGTGATGCTGGTGGCCGAAGCCATGAAGCAGGCGGGTTCTGTCGAGCCGGCCAAGTATCTGCCCAAGCTGGCCGCTATCCGTTACAGCGGTGTCACCGCCGACTTTGCCTTTGCGCCCAATGGCAACCTGCTGAAGGCCCCGGTGACGCTGTCCGAGGTCAAGAACAACGCCTGGCAGGTACAGGCGGTGGTGAACTAGCTGGTGTAGTCCTGACGGTATTTCCCTGAATTCTCATCAGTCTCATGCCTGGGTTGGCCTTGCTTGCGGGGTCAGCCCTTTTTTTCATGCTGGCCTACCATCCACATGAAAACGGCCCTGCATGTGCAGGGCCGGGGCAGAAAAGGGAAGTGCAGGGGTTTGCTTCAGAAACCCAGGCTGTCCAGCAAATCGTCCACTTGCTGCTGGCTGGACATCACATCCGGGTTGCCTTCCTGATTGATGGCCGGGCCGTTGAGCAGGCTGCTGTCCAGCGCGCCCTTCTTGTGTTCCGGCGAGAATTCCACCAGCAGGTTCAGCATTTCGGCTTCCAGCGTCTTGAACATGTCCATCATTTTCTTGATGACCTGGCCGGTAAGGTCCTGGAAATCCTGTGCCATCACGATTTCCAGCAGCTGGGTGCTGGTTTCATGGGTTTGCTGCGGCACCTGGTTCAGGTACTGGCGGGTGTCATTGGCCAGCTGCTTGAATTCCTCGGTGGAGAGCTGGTTGGCATACAGCAGGTTCCAGCGCTCGGACAGGCTTTGCGAACTGCTACCCAGGGTGTCCTGCAAGGGCTGGGCCACGTCGATGGCATTGAGTACCCGGTCGGCCGCGCTCTTGGTAAGCGAGGCGATGTAACTGAGCCGGTCACGCGCATCAGGAATGGCATCGGCCACGCGTTCCAGTGACTTGTCGTAACCCATGTCACGCAGGGTGTTGTGCATCTTGCGTGTGATCTGGCCAATCTGCTCGTACATTACTTCACTGTCGCTGTGTGCACTTTCTGCAGTTTGTGCAGCAGGTGCATCCTCAGTGGTCGCCTCTTTCTGCTGGCTGGCAATGCTGTCGAACAGTGCTTCGAGATCCGGGGAATCTCCGCTATCTAGAATGTGATCCGGCACGATAGCTTCTCCTCTTTGCTGACCTGGCAAGTACGCTTGCCATGTATATATGCGTTTACTTGTTCAGGGTCTGGAAGATCTTGTTCATCTTTTCTTCCAGCGTGGCCGCGGTAAACGGCTTCACGATATAGCCGCTGGCACCGGCCATGGCTGCCTCGATGATGTTTTCCCGCTTGGCTTCGGCGGTGATCATCATGAAGGGAAGATGCTTGATCTGCTGGTCGGCTCGCACCGCCTTGAGCAGCTCGATACCCGTCATGTTGGGCATGTTCCAGTCAGACACGATGAAGTCGAAATGCTGGTTTTTCAGCTTGTGCAGGGCAACCTGGCCGTCTTCCGCTTCGTCGACATTGGTAAAGCCCAGCTCTTTGAGCAGGTTGCGCACAATGCGTCTCATGGTCGAGAAGTCGTCGACGACCAGAAACTTCATGTTCTTGTCCACCATAAATGAGGCTCCAAAGAGTTGATTCGTTAGTGGCGTCCACCCGCCCGGCACAGGCCAAGGCGGGGACAGCGTTATCTTTGAAGGTAGGGCAGCAGGGTTTCAGCCAGGATTGCCGGGTCGAATTTGGCAACATAGGCATCCACCCCCACGCTGGAACCCATGGCCTTGTTGGCATTGGACGACAGCGAGGAGTGCATGATAACCGGGATGCCTTTGAAGCGGACATCGGATTTGATCAGCTTGGTCAGCACATAGCCGTCCATCTCCGGCATTTCCGCATCCACCAGAATGATCTTCAGGTAATCGTGCAGGCACTCGTCCTCACCCCAGGTGCGGCTGGCCAGCACCTGCAGGCGCTCCCAGGCTTCGCGGCCATTGGTGGCCTGCTGGAACTTGATGCCCATCTTCTCCAGTACGCTGGTGATTTCCTTGCGGGCCACCACCGAATCATCCACGAAGAACAGGTACTGGTCGCTCTCCAGCTGGGCTTGCGGAATTTCCGGCAGACGCGGTTCGCCCACCACCGTGGCCAGGATCTGCTCCACGTCCAGGATGGAAACCAGCTTGCCGTCTTCCAGCTCGGTGATGGCGGTGATCAGGTTGGAGTTGGTGGCGCTGCTGTTCATCATGTTTTCCGGGGCGCGCACGCGGTCCCAGTCCACCCGGATGATGCGGTCTACCGAATCCACCAGGAAAGCCTGGGTACTCTTGTTGAATTCGGTGACGATCATGGTGTCGAACTTGCGGCCGCTTTGCTCGGAACCGACAAAACGGGCCAGCGAAATCACCGGAATGATATTGCCGCGCAGCGACAGCACGCCCTGCACGCCAAAGGGCATGTTGGGGGTTTTGGTGATGGCGGGGGTCTGCGACACCTCGCGCACCTTGAATACATTGATGCCGAAGGTTTCGCGGGTACCCAGCGAAAACAGCAGGATTTCCATCTTGTTGGAGCCGGCAAGCTTGGTGCGGGCGTCCACGCTGGCAAGCAGGGATGCGTCAGTGGCTGACATATGAATACCTCTCCCGGATGAAGTCTGTTCTGGTTTAGTTGTTGGTCAGCTTGAGCATTTCGCGCAACTTCATCGACAGCTTCTGGGCTTCGAACTTGGACACATACTCATCCACGCCCACCGACTGGCCGAGCTTCTGGTTGGAGCTGCCGGACAGCGAGGAGTGCATCAGCACCGGAATGCCGGCAAAACGCGGGTCGCTCTTGATCAGCTTGGTCAGCATGTAGCCATCCATTTCCGGCATTTCCACATCGGTCAGCACCAGATGCAGGGTTTCGTTCAGGCGCTTGCCGGAGAGTTCGGCCTGCATGGCCATTTTTTGCAGCTCTTCCCAGGCACGCATGCCGTTGATGGCGTAAGCGTATTTCACCTGCATGGCGTCCAGCGTACGCTCGATCTGCTTGCGGGCGACGGCGGAATCGTCGGTGAAGAAGATCATGCGTTCTTCTTTCACCGGCTCGATATTGATGAAGTGATGGGAGTCGTCCACCAGCGAGGTTTCCGCCAGCACTTTTTCCACGTCCATCATCATCACCAGCGTGCCGTGATCCAGCTCGGTGACAGCGGTGACCAGGCCGGCCATGCGGTTGGTGATCATGTCCGGCGGCACGCGCATGGCAGACCAGTCCAGACGCAGGATGGTATCAACCGCCTCGACCAGGAAGCCCTGGGTGTGGCCGTTGTACTCGGTGACGATCATGATTTCGGGCTTGTTGCTGGTGACGATGCCGGCGTACTTGGCCAGGTCGATGACCGGGACCAGCGAGCCACGCAGGCTGACCATGCCTTCAACCGAGGAGGGCATTTCGGGTGCGGAAGTGATTTCGGGCGTCCGCATGACTTCGCGGACCTTGAAGACGTTGATGCCGAAGACTTCCTTCCTCCCGGTACGCTGGTCGTGACCCAGGGAGAACAGCAGGATTTCCAGCTTGTTGGTCCCTGCCAGTTTTGTTCTGGCATCGATTTTTTTTAGCAGATCTGACACGAAAGCACCCTAGGCAATAAGTGGAAGAAATACGGCACACAAACAGACCGGTTTGCCTTGCGGGCCCGGCTGGCGCTGTGCAGCATTCAGATATTCACGGTATAGCGGAAACGGCTCCAGTTGGCTGCTGGCTTTGCATGTGCCGATGCTTGAACTGGATTTTTTAGAATTCATTTAAATTTATTCTGGTTTTTATTGATTGTTCAGTATTGCCCCAATAAACCACACTATAGCCACTGTCATTGAAAACAGCCAAGCACTGTCAGATTATTTATGCGGCAGGTCAAATGAACGGATACGGCGGGTCAGTATAAACATTTCCGCATGACATGATTTGTCTGTACGCATGGAAAAACAATATGTCTTCATGGTGGGTTGGACATACCCTCATTTTGCGAAGGCAGGCGGCACATCACGCTGCTGCGCAGTTGCTTGCGCTGGCTGTCCGCTGCCAGGTCGACAATCCAGCCGCCGGGGGCATTGGACATCAGCAAGGCCAGACGCTGTCCCTTGCCTTGCATGATGTCACGGTAAACCGTGGCGTCATCCACATGCAGCTGCCCCTGATCGGTAGTAATGCTGTAACTGGTGACAAATGCACTGCCTCTGGCTTCCGGATATTCCCGCCCCCAGCCAATCAGGAAATGGCGGGCCTGGCAAAGCCCGGACGCCTCGGATGGCGCATGGGGTTTGGCCGGGGCCGACCAGGATTGCAGCAAGTCCTTGCCGCTTTGCAGCCAACTGCTGCAGCCAGCCAGCAGCAAGGAACACAGAATGAGTATGGCCCGCATGGGACTCCGGATATTCAACAATACCGCCATGTAGCGGTGTTGCAATGGAATATGGCAACAGGATGGCATTGCAATGTGTCACGTCATGGTTGGCGCATGCTACCGTAAATTTGCCGCTCTGCGGAATGCCTGCCCATGTAAATCCTGCGTGCAGGGGGATGGCCCCTTTTCTGGTGCGGGCATGTTTATTGCTGCGGTTTATCCCATCCTGTTACCGACAACGCATGTACAGCCCGATGCCCAGCACACAATCCTTGCGTCCTGTTTCCCTGCATGCCCATGCCGTGAACGGTTTCCAGCCGGCGGCACTGGAAAACCTGATTCATCATCTTGATGGCATGGCCTATCGCGGTCGGCATGACCCGGAGCGTCACATGCAGTTTGTCAGCCGTGGTTGCCTGGCCTTGTGTGGTTACAGCGCGGCCCAGCTGACCGCCAGCAGTGACGGCTGGATGGGGGTGATCCACAAGGATGACCGCCAGGCGGTGGCCGAGGCGCTGGCCAGCAGCCTGCGTGGCAATGGCCGTTTTGCCTTGCAGTACCGGATACGGACTGCGGGTGGCCAGCTGCGTCATGTACGGGAAAGCGGGGTGGCGTCGCCGGACGGCGATGGCATGGTGCTGGAAGGCTTCGTGATGGATGTCACCAGCCAGCAGCGCACTATTCGTGCATTGGCGCAGGCCGAGATGCGATATCGCACCATTTTCGAGCATGCGCAGGAAGGTATCTTCCAGAGCAGCAAGACCGGCCGTTACCTGGCTGCCAATCCGGCCCTGGCACGGTTGTATGGCTATGCCACGCCGGAGGAGCTGATCCTGAATCTGTCCGACATCAGCTGCCAGCTGTATGTCGAAGCCGGTCGGCGCGAGGAATTCCTGCGGCTGATGGAAACGGCGGGCGAGGTGGTGAATTTCGAGTCCGAGGTATACCGCAAGGATGGCCAGCGCATCTGGATATCCGAGAATGCGCATGTGGTGTCATCGGAACACGGCCGTTTCCTGTATTACGAGGGCACGGTGCAGGACATTTCCGAACGCAAGCATTACCAGCAACAGCTGGAAATGCAGGCCAATTTTGACGCGCTCACCGGGCTGCCCAACCGTGCCTTGCTGTACGACAGGCTGAAGCAGAGTGTGGCCAGGGCCGCACGGACGCAAAGCAGGCTGGCGGTGGTGTTCATCGATCTGGACAACTTCAAGTTCATCAACGACAACCTGGGGCATGACGCGGGCGACCAGTTGCTCAAGACCGTGGCCGGGCGTATTGCCGGCAGCATCCGCAAGCTCGATACCGTGGCCAGGCTGGGCGGGGACGAGTTTGTGCTGATCCTGAATGATCTGGACAGCGAGGAGGGCCTGTGGACCTTGCTCGAACGCATCCGGCTCAAGACCAGCCAGCCGGTGCTGCTGCAAGAGCACAGCTGCAATGTCAGTGCCAGCATGGGGGTGGCCCTGTACCCGCGCGACGGTGTGGACGAGCAGACCTTGCTGCGTCACGCCGATGTGGCCATGTATGCCGCCAAGGCGGCAGGCAAGGATAATCTGCATTTCTTTACCGGCAAGCTGGACCAGCAGTCGGACGAGCGCTTCACGCTGGAGCGCGAAATGCGGCTGGCGCTGGAGCAGGATGATTTCAGCGTGGCCTATCAGCCCAAGTTCGACCGGCACGGCAAGATGGTCGGCGTGGAGGCGCTGGCGCGCTGGCACCACGTCCAGCTGGGCGATATCGGGCCGGACCGCTTCATTCCGGTGGCAGAGGAGTGCGGCTTGATCCTGCCGCTGACCATGTCCATCCTGCGCAAGGCCAGCATGGCCATTGCCCGCTATAACCGCATGGCGGCCAGCAGCATCAGTCTGGCGGTCAACCTGTCGCCACGCCTGTTCGAGCGTGACCACCTGTGCCGCGAGCTGGCCAGCGCACTGGCCGACAGCGGCTTGTCACCTGATTTGCTGGAGCTGGAAATCACCGAATCCCTGCTGCTGGGCGATACCGAACACATCATCAGCCAGATGCAGGAATTGCAGGGCTGGGGCGCGCAACTGGCGATGGACGATTTTGGCACCGGTTATTCCTCGCTGGCTTATCTGGTGCGCTTTCCGCTGGGCATCATCAAGATAGACCGCAGCCTGGTGGCAGGCATTGAAAGCAATGAGCAGCAACGCATGGTGGTGAGCGCGGTGGTGACGCTGGGGCGCAATCTGGGCAAGACGGTGGTGGCCGAAGGCGTGGAAACGGCAGAGCAATTGCAGTTGCTGCGCGAGATGGAATGTTGCCAGTACCAGGGTTTCGGCCTGTCGGTGCCGCTGAGTGAGGCGGCCTTGCACGGCCGCCTGCAACAAGAGGCGGCCTGCTGTGGCTGAAGTCCTCAGCCCTGCTGTGCGGCCAGTGCCAGTTGTTGTTGCAGCTGCAGCCAGCCGGCCTCGGCAGCACTGCCGTCCTTGAGTGCCACGCCGGTGCCGCTGTGGCGACCTGCGCGGATCAGCCAGGCCAGCTTGTAGGCGGCCAGAGGGTAGGGCAGGCCTTGCGGACGCACATTGGAAATGCAGTTGCGCGCCGAATCCATGCAGCCCACCCGTGGTGCGCTGGTGAGATATACCCCAAGGCTGTCCGGTGAGCTCAGGCCGGGGCGCTCGCCAATCAGCATCACCACCATGGCCGCCTGCAGGCATTCACCCACTTCATCGGCCAGGGCCACACGCGCTTCGGTGGCCAGTACCACCGGCCCCACCCGCAAGCCCTGCTCCTGCAACAGCGGCAGGGTGGCGGCAATCAGCGGCACGGCATGGCTGGCCACGGCGCGGGCCGACAAGCCATCTCCCACCACGAACAGCACATCACAGGGTTCCACTCCGGCAGCCAGCAGGCTGGCGCGGCTGTCCGGGTGCAGGCGACGGCCCTGGTCCGGCCGTTGCAGATAGGCTGCGCGGCTGGGTGCGGCACTGCGCACTTGCAGGCTGGGCAATTGCAGGTCTTGCAGGGATGCGCCCAGCGTGGACAGGTCCAGCGGCGTGTGCACGGCATCGCGGGCCTGGGCATGGGCCAGGGCAAAGCGCAGGGTTTCGCGCGTGGGCAGGCTGGAACCCACCCGTCCCAGCGCAATGCGCGCCACGGTATGGCTGGCCAGCTCCTGCCAGCTGTCTTCGGTGATGGCACTGTTGGCGGTGGTGGCCGGGCTGAACGGGGCATTCATCGGAAGGTCTCCATCAATTGCAGCAAGGCTTGCTGGCGGTCTTGTGCCTGCAGCTTGCCGGCACGGGTAATGGCCATGCTTTCCAGCCAGTCTTCAAACTCCGGAGCCCGTTTCAGGCCCAGCAGCTGACGCAGGTAGAGTGCATCGTGAAACGAGGTGCTCTGATAGCCCAGCATGATGTCGTCGGCACCGGGCACGCCAATGATGAAGTGGATGCCCGCCGTGCCCAAGAGGGTGAGCAGGCTGTCCATATCGTCCTGGTCGGCCTCGGCATGGTTGGTATAGCAGATGTCGCAGCCCATGGGCAGGCCCAGCAGCTTGCCGCAGAAGTGGTCTTCCAGCCCGGCGCGGATGATCTGCTTGCCGTTGTACAGGTATTCCGGGCCGATGAAGCCCACCACGGTATTCACCAGCAGCGGCGAGAAATGCCGCGCCACTGCATAGGCGCGCACTTCGCAGGTTTGCTGGTCCACGCCCCAGTGGGCGTTGGCCGACAGTGCGCTGCCCTGGCCGGTTTCGAAGTACATCACATTGTCGCCCACCGTGCCGCGGCGCAGCTCCAGTGCGGCCTGTTGTGCTTCGCCCAGCACCGCCAGATTGATGCCGAAGCCGCTATTGGCTTTTTCCGTGCCGGCAATCGACTGGAACACCAGATCCACCGGTGCGCCGCGCCGGATGAGTTCCAGCGTGCTGGTGACGTGGGTGAGCACGCAGCTCTGGGTGGGAATGGCATAGCGCTGGCGTACTTCGTCCATCATCGCCAGCATGGTGTGGATGGCTTCCGGGCTGTCGCTGGCCGGATTGATGCCGATCACCGCATCGCCAGCGCCGTACAGCAGGCCGTCCAGCATGGCGGCGGCAATGCCGCGTGCGTCGTCAGTGGGGTGGTTGGGCTGCAGGCGCACGCCCATGTGGCCGGGCAGGCCCTGCGTGTTGCGAAAACGGGTGATCACCCGGCATTTGCTGGCCACCCATATCAGGTCCTGGTTGCGCATCAGCTTGCTGACGGCGGACACCATTTCCGGCGTCAGGCCGGGCGCCACGGCGGCCAGCGTGTTGCTGTTGGCGGCATCGGACAGCAGCCAGTCGCGCAGGCCACCCACGGTCAGGTGGCGGATGGGGGCAAAGGCGTGGGCGTCGTGGCTGTCGATGATCAGGCGGCTGACTTCGTCTTCTTCGTAGGGAATCAGCAGCTCTTGCAAGAAGGTGGTGAGTGGTACATCGGCCAGACACATTTGTGCCGCCACACGCTCTTCGGCGCTGCTGGCGGCTATACCGGCCAGCTGGTCGCCCGAACGCAAGGGCGTGGCGCGGGCCAGCAGGGTTTTCAGGTCGTCAAACTGGTAACGGCGCGGGCCGATGGTGATGGCGTAGGACATGGTTTACCGGGGTGTGCCGGGCACACCCCGCCTCTCTCTTATTCGCTACGGGCAACAGCAGGTTTCAGCGTGGTGGCATCGCCACCTTCCAGCAGATGATCGCTGGCGGCAGCAGCACGCTGGCGATGGGTCAGCAGGTAGTAGGCATAGGCCACGGCCAGGCTGCCGGCAAAAATCAGCGCCAGCAACTGGTTGTACCAGATCATGGCCACCAGGCATACCACCGCGCAGGCCAGTGCCAGGCCGGGCAGCAGCGGGTAGGCCGGTGCGCTGAACGGACGGGTCAGGGTTGGTTCGCTGCGGCGCAGCTTGAACAGTGCCAGCATGGACACGATGTACATCACGATGGCACCGAACACCGACAGGGTGACGATGTTGGCGGTCAGCGGCTGACCGGCAATCTGGATCAGGTCGTCACTGAAGATGGCGGCAATGCCGACAATCCCGCCCACGATGATGGCGCGATGCGGTGTCTTGAAGCGCGGGTGGATGACCGCCAGCATCGGCGGCAGGTAACCGGCACGGGCCAGCGCGAAGATCTGGCGCGAATAGCCCATGATGATGCCGTGGAAGCTGGCAATCAGGCCCAGGAGGCCCAGCCATACCAGCATGTGCAGCCAGCCGCTGTTGCTGCCCACGATCAGCTTCATTGCCTGCGGCAGCGGGTCGTTGATGTTGGCCAGCTTGCTCCAGTCACCGGCACCGCCAGCCATGATCATCACGCCCATGGCCAGCGCCACCAGGGTGAGGATGCCGGCTACATAGGCGCGCGGAATGGTACGGCTGGGGTCCTTGGCTTCCTCGGCGGCCATGGCAGCGCCTTCGATGGCCAGGAAGAACCAGATGGCAAACGGAATGGCGGCAAACATGCCACCGATGGCGCTCAGGCTGAAGCTGTCGCTACCAGCCCAGCCGTGGTGGGTGAAGTTGTCCCAGCTGAAGCCCGGCGATACCACGCCCATGAACAGCAGCAATTCAAAGATGGCCAGCAGGGTGACTACCAGCTCGAAGGCTGCGGCCACGCTGACGCCCACGATATTCAGCGCCATGAACACGATGTAGGCGCCACAGGCAATCCACTTGGCGCTCAGCTCGGGAAACTGCACGTTCAGGTAGGCGCCAATGGCCAGCGCAATGGCTGGCGGAGCAAACACGAATTCGCACAAGGTGGCATAACCGGCCAGAAAGCCGCCAACCGGGCCAAAGGCGCGGCGGGCATAGGCAAACGGGCCGCCCGCATGCGGAATGGCGGTGGTCAGCTCGGTAAAGCTGAAAATGAAGGCGGTATACATGATGGCGACAAACACCGAGCTGAGCAGAAAGCCCAGCGTACCGGCCTGGGCCCAGCCATAGCTCCAGCCGAAGTATTCTCCCGAGATCACCAGCCCGACGGCGATCCCCCATAGTTGCCAGCCGCCCAGCTTGCGCGCCAGGCCGTGATTGCTGTTGCTCATGACATTTCCTCTTTTTTGACTCACTTCTCCCTGCCCGGTGCGGTGGCTCCGGGGCCTGACAAGCATGCTAGGCAGGGTGTGGCGGTGGCCGTTATCGAAAATCGGAAAACAGCAAAGCCGTCCGTGACAGCCAACTGCCGCCGGGCATGTCTGTGAGCGACAGTTTTGCAAGCCGCATGCCAGCTGAGGGCTGCCTGATAGTGCAGAGTGTGGCAATTTTTGCTGTGAATCAGCACCGTGATGAGGCATGCAAGCCCCGTGTTTGCACCGTGACGGTGAAATTTCCGATTTATGACAGCAAGAAGTCGCAAATACACAGGCAAAGCTGGTGTGTTTCTTGCTATATCCTTGCAGATCAATGTATTGGGAGCCGCACATGGACCCGCTAAGCCAAGGATTGTCCCTGCAGTTTGTTACCCGCCTGGCGGATGACGCGGCGGATCAGGCTGCCTTCATCAGCGGCTGGGAGCAGGATTACGCGCAAATCTCCTGTGGCCGTTTTTCCGGGCGGCTGGATGAGCTGTGCCTGGGACGCTTGCAGGTGTTCCGTGAATATTCGGCCCGCGAAACCTACCAGCAATGCCAGCCCTGGCGTGGAGCCATCTGGTTTGGCATACCGGCACCGGGCAGTGGTGAGCGCTTGCGCTTTCATGGCCGCAGCGTGCCGCCTTCCGCCGTGCTGGTGGCCATGGGCGGCAGTGACTTCACCTTGCGCACGCCGGACGACTTCACCATTTACGGCATCGTGCTGGAGCAGGAAGTGCTGGCCTTGCGTCATCAGCAACTGTTCGGCCGTGACTTGCCTGCGCACTGGCTGCAAAGCGCTGCGGTACGCCTGCCCGAAGCCAGCCACCGGCTGCTGTGTGGCCAGATTTACGAGCTGCTGGCGCTGGCACGGCAAACGCCGGACAGCATTGGCCGCCAATTGCTGCTGGATTGTTCGGTGGATGCCTTGTTGCTGGCCTTGAGCGAAGGGCAGGCGGAAGCCTCGCTGCGGCGCGAGGGCAGCAGCCAGCGTCATTGGCAATGGGTGGAGCAGGCAAGGCAGCGTGCATTGCAACCGGCCAGCCAGTGGCTGACGGTGGAAGGACTGTGCCGCGAACTGCATGTGACGCGCCGTACCTTGCAAAACGGTTTTCAGGAAGTCACCGCCATGAGCCCGCTACCCTTCCTGCGGGCACTGAGGCTTAATCAGGTGCGCCGTCTGCTGCGCTCGCCACAGGGCAGCGCGGACAGCATCCAGCAACTGGCGGAAGATTGGGGCTTTGCCAGCCCCAGTCATTTCAGCTACGACTACCGCCGCCTGTTTGGCGAAACCCCCAGCCAGACCCGTCAGCAGCCGCAGCGCCTTGGCGCTTTCAGGCTGGACGCGGCTTGAGCTGTTGCTGGGCCAGCATGCCCACCCGGGTGAGGGCGGCGACATAGCGTTCATCCAGCGGATAGCAGCAGGACAGGCGCATGGCATTGCGGTAGCGCCCGCCGGGTGAATACAAAGGCCCCGGCATGATGCTGATGTTCTCGGCAATGGCTGCATGAAACAGCGCCACGCTGTCGCAGCCTTCCGGCAGTTCCAGCCAGATCAGAAAGCCGCCGGCCGGGTCGGTGGCGCGCGTGCCGGCCGGGAAGTGACGGGCAATCAGGCCACGCACTTTTTCCACATGCTGGGCGTAGTGGCGCTTGAGTGCGCGCAGGTGGTGGTCGTAGCCGCCGGATTCCAGAAAAGCCCCCAGCGTTTCCGACAGCACCATGGGCTGGGCGACGGAAGACGCAAATTTCAGCTTGCGCAGTGCCGGGCCAAAGCGCCCGCCCTCCATCCAGCCGATGCGAAAATCTGGTGCCAGTGTCTTGGTATAGCTGGTGCAGAAGATGATCCAGCCGTCTTCGTCAAAGGCCTTGGCCGCCGGGGCCTGGGTGTCGCTGAACTGCAACTCGGCATACAGCCCGTCCTCGATCAGCGGCACCTGATAGTGATTCACCAGCCGCGCCAGCCGCTTCTTGGCCTCCAGCGGCATGCTGCAACCCAGCGGATTGTGCACATTGGGCATGGCCACCAGTGCGCTGATGCGCCCTTCGGACAGCAGCAGTTCCACTGCATCCACCGAAATGCCGTGCTGCGGGTCGGTGGGAATCTCCACGGCTTTCAGACCCAGGCTGGCAAACAGCGGCAAGAGGTTGAAATAGGTGGGCGATTCCAGCCCCACGGCGTCGCCCGGCTTGGTAACAGCGCGCAATGCCAGTTGCAATGCCTCCATGCAGCCATTGGTCAGGATGATGTTTTCCGCCTGCAAGGCCATGCCCAGTTCCAGGCTGCGGCGGGCAATCTGCACCCTTAGCCGCTCGGAACCCGGTGGCAGGGCGTAAGTGCTGACCATGCCGGGCTGACGCCGCAATATCTGCCCCATCAGCCTGGCCAGCTTGTTGCCGGGGTAGAAGTCGCTGCCACGCGGGCAGGCCAGCGCCAGGTCGATGAAGCCGGGGGTTTGCTGTGCATCCAGCACTGCGCCTATCAAATCCAGTACCTTGCTTTCAGTGGGCTTGGCGACACTGCTTTGCGTCATGGCCGGGCGAGCGGGCGAGGGCAGCCTTGCCCGTACGTAATAGCCGGATTGCGGCCGGGCCTCGATCAGCCCGCGGTCTTCCAGCACCCGGTAAGCCGCCACTACGGTGTTCAGGCTCAGTTGCCGGCTTTGCGAGGTGCGCCGCACCGAAGGCAGGCGCGAGCCTGGCGGCAAGGTGCCACGGGCAATGGCCAGCGACAGGTCTTCGGCCAGTTGCTGGTACAAGGTGGCATTGCCGGCTGGGCTGTGGGGCAGGTTTTCGGGTGGCATGGCGAATGTTCCGGGCATTACTGAGGCAAGGTTCAACAATGCCGCAGCATCGTGGCTGGCGACAGTGACAGTGCTCATCATAGTGTGTGGTGACAGTTGGGGTAAACCGATCACTGTCACCATCACAATAGTAAATTGCTGAATCTGTCACCATCGGTCCAGGCTCCGTAGCATGAAGGTGTAGCAGCGCCATCCGGCGCATGCACGGTGACAAGGAGCCCTGACATGCTGGAGTTTGCCCTGATGTCTTATGTGGGGGTGATGTCCATCACGCCCGGTCCCAACAACCTGATGCTGGCCACCTCCGGCGTCAATTACGGCTTTCGCCGCACCTTGCCGCACATGCTGGGTATCAGCATCGGCTGTTCGGCGCAGGTGTTCATCACAGCCTGTTTGCTGGCCTGGGCCTTGCAATGGGTACAGGCGGCCCGTTTGCCACTGGCGGTGGCCGGTTGTATCTACTTGCTGTACCTGTCGTGGAAAATTGCCCGCTCTGCCGCGCCGCAGGGTGGAGAAACCGGCCGGCCCATGGGTTTCTGGGCGGCGGCCTTGTTCCAGTGGGTCAACCCCAAAGCCTGGGTGATGGTGCTCAATGCTTCCATCCTGTTCATGCCGGCATCGGCGGAAACCCGGCTCAGTGCCGCCTTGTTGATGGCGCTGGTGTTTGCCGTGGTCAACCTGCCCTGTATCAGCCTGTGGGCCTGGATGGGGGAGCGGCTGCGCCATCTGCTCAGCGGTGCGCGCGGCCTGATGCTGTTCAATCTGGGCATGGGGCTGTTGATGGCGGGAACCGCACTCTTCCTGTTGCTGGACGAAGTGCAGCGCGCCTGGCCGGGCATGCTGTGATGCCTGATGTCCTGATTTGACAGTATCTTGTCTGGCACCAGCATGCCGCCTGACTTTGCAAGCGCCTAGACTGTGTCCATCAACTGCAACAGGGAGTGGATGACATGGATGCAAACAAGGCGGCCTTATTGGTGATTGATGTGCAGGATTCCTTCTTGCAGCGCGACTACTGGGACGAAACGGCCTTGCCGCCGTTTCGCCAGCGTATGCTGGCACTGATTGCCGGTGCGCGGGCGGCGGGTATTCCGGTGGTGTATGTGCTGCACGAGGATGGCGACGGCCCGTTTGCCGCGGCAAGTGGCTTTGTGCGGCCCATGGACTGGCTGCCGGCCAATCCGGATGCCATCTTCATCAAACACGTGCACAATGCCATGCTGGATTCCGGCCTGCAGCCCTGGCTGGCCGAGCGTGGCATCGGCAAGTTGCTGGTGTCGGGCATCCGCACCGAGCAGTGCTGCGAAACCACCACCCGGGTGGCGTCCGATCTGGGTTTTGCGGTGGACTTTGTCAGTGAAGCCACCTTGACGTTTGCCATGCGCCATCCGCTCAGCGGCAAGCTGTTCAGTGCAGACGAAATCCGCGAAAAAACCGAGCTGGTGCTGGCCGGTCGTTTTGCCGACATCGTAACCGTGGAACAGGCGCTGGCGCGGCTGTAGACGATTCATTTATCCGGCAGGCAGGCCATGGCGGCCTGCTGCTGTTTTGGAGCAAGTTTCATGCCCTTGAAGGATGTATTGCAGGCGCTGGCCATCGTGCTGATCTGGGGCGTCAATTTCGTGGTGATCAAATACGGCGTGGCCGACGTGCCGCCCTTGTTGCTGGGTGCCTTGCGCTTCATGCTGGCAGCTTTTCCTGCGGTGCTGCTGGTGCGCCGGCCAACGCTGCCCTGGGGCTGGGTGGCGGCATATGGCTTGAGCGTGGGTGTGGGGCAGTTTGCCTTCCTGTTTTCCGCCATCAAGCTGGGCATGCCGGCCGGGCTCGCCTCGGTGGTCTTGCAGTCGCAGGCCTTCTTTACCCTGATCCTGGCCGGGCTGATGCTGCATGAGCGCTGGCAGGCGGCGCAAATCCTGGGCCTGTTGTGTGCCTGTGCCGGGCTGGCGCTGATCGGGCTGGCCAAGGGCGGCAGCATGACCGCCATCGGCTTTGGCCTGACGCTGGCGGCAGCGTTCTGCTGGGCCTCGTCCAACATCATCGTCCGGCTGATGGGCAAGGCCGGGCACAAGGTGGAACCGCTCAATCTGGTGGTGTGGTCCAGTCTGGTGCCACCGCTGCCCTACCTGGCCTTGTCCTGGTGGCTGGAAGGGCCGCAGCGCATGGAAATCGCCTTGCGCCATTTCTCGCTCGGTTCCTTCCTGGCGGTGGCCTATCTCGCCTTCATGGCCACCCTGCTGGGTTATGGCATGTGGAGCCGCTTGCTCAGCCGTCATCCGGCCAATAAAGTGGCCCCGTTCTCGCTGCTGGTGCCGGTGGTGGGGGTGCTTACCTCCGCGCTGTTGCTGGGCGAAAGGCTGAGCCTGCTGCAGGCGGCGGGCAGTGTGCTGTTGCTGGCTGGACTGGTGGTGAACGTGTTTGGTGGCTTGTTGCTGGCACGCTGGCGGCGCGGGGTGGTGGCCCATGGCACGTGATATCTGGTTTGTGCTGCCGCCGCGCTTCATGCTGCTGGACTTTGCCGGTCCGGCTGAAGCGTTTCGTATTGCCACCGAGTTCGGTGCGCCATTCCGCCTGCACTATGCGGCCTGTGACACCGCCACGCACTGTTCGCTCGGCCTGCCTGTGGGCGGGCTGCATCCCTTGCCCCGGAACTTGCCCGAGGGCAGCCTGATTCTGATTCCCGGTGCCGACTGCTCGGCCGAGGCGTACGCCATGCCGGAAGCGCAGCAGATTGTCAGCTGGCTCTCCAGCAGCTTCCAGCCCCAGCATCATCAGCTGGCCACCATTTGCTCGGCTGCCTTGCTGGCCGGCATGGCCGGATTGCTGGCACACCTCCAGTGCACCACCCATCACAGCCTGATTGAACGGCTGCGCCAGACCGACAACAGTGCCCAGGTGCTGGAGAACCGCGTTTTCGTGCAGGATGGCAGCGTGTGGACCAGTGCGGGCATCACGGCTGGTATTGATCTGGCCTTGCAGCTGATCAGCCAGCTGGCCGGTGCCGCCACGGCGCGCGAGGTGGCACGCGAGATGGTGGTGTATTTCCGCCGTGCCGGTCAGGATGCCCAGCTTTCACCGTGGCTGGCGCACCGCAATCACCTGCATCCGGCTGTGCACAAGGTGCAGGACCTGATAGCCGCCAGCCCTGAGCAGGACTGGAGCCTGGCCACCCTGGCCGATCAGGTGCATGTCAGCGTGCGCCATCTGTCCCGCCTGTTCCGCGAGCATGCCGGGGTGTCGGTGCACGATTACCACCTGGGCTTGCGCGCCGCGCTGGCCGGGCAATGGCGGGCCAGTGGCCTGTCCAAGGAAAAGGCCGCGCTGGCCGCCGGGTTTTCATCGGCCCGGCAGTGGCAGCGGGTACAGCAGACAGCATCGGCATCCTGACGAAAATTAACTAAAGTTAACCTTGTTGCTGTCGATATAATGCTGACGCTACGCCCGCGTGCGCCTGCTTTTGTCCCAAGAACAAGTAGAAATGGTCACCGTCATGAACACCTGCACTCGTCATTTGGCCGCCGTATCCCTGTTGCTGGGTCTTACTGCCTGTGCCTCTGCCAGCCAGCCTGTTGCCGAAGCGCCGCGCGCTGCACCCGAACCTGCTGCCAGCAATACCGCGTTTACCGGTGTGGGCTATGCCGGTGCCGGCATCGAGCCGGAAGCACCCCGTGTGGTGGTGAAAGAGGTCAACCCCAATGCGCCCATCGTGATTCGTGCTACGGGTAGCGGGGCTGCACCGTATTCTTCTTCCCTGACACCGTCCCAGCGCAAGCTGCTGTCCATGCGTGCCGCCCGGCTGGATGCCTTCCGCTCCATTGCCGAACAGGTGCAAGGCCTGAAGCTGGTGGGTAACAGCTCGGTCGCCAATATGGTGGCCACCAGCGACGGCTTCCGCACTTACGTGGATGCCTATCTGCGCGGCGTGCATCTGGTTTCCACCACCATGCAGCCGGATGGCACCAGCGAAGCCGTGGCGGAAATCACGCTGGATCAGGATTTCTACAAGCAATACAAGAACGCGCTGGAAAAAACTGGTAGTGTGATGAAGGCTGCCCAGCAAAATGGCGTGGCCGGTCTGGAGTGCGCCGAAGGCAACTGCGGTGCCACCCGTTACGAAAGCAATTACTACGTAGCCCACTGATGATGACACGGCGTGTTTACTGCTTGATGGCCGCCCTTGTGGCGGCTTTTGCATTCTCTGCCCCGCTGCTGGCTGCGCCCATCGAGGCGGAAGGGGTTGCCGACATGGAAGCCGGCAGCCCGGCCGCGCGCGAAATGGCCATCCGTGATGCCCTGCAGCAGGCGGCAATTAGCAATGGTGCCGAGCTGCAATCGCTGCAACTGATGCAGTCCGGCACGCTCAGCGAAAGCAGTGTGCTGTCCGCACCAGCCTTGCAAGGCAAGGTGAAAATCCTGCTGGAATACACCAAGAACGGCATGTATCACGTGCGGCTGAGCATAGACCCGCAAGCCAGTGCTGCCGGACCGGTAGCCGGTGCGCCCAAGCCAGCGCAGAACGCCAACTGCGGCATGCCCGCTGGCCGCACCCTGCGGCGCAAATTGCTGACCACCTACTTTTATGTGGTGAACCCGTCCGAAGCCAACGACCTGCGCAATCTCGCCACTGCGCTGCCGGCCGACCTGGCGCGCCGCCTGCGCCAGCAAAACCAGTTTGACGTGCGCAATGCCGGGCATCTGACCGTGCTGAGCAATATGGCGGCGGACGAGCCGGTGGCCGGCTGGGAAACCGTGCGCGAACTGGGGCGGCGTGAGGACGTGCAGTTCGTGGTGGCCGGTCGGGTGCTGTCCACCGGCGTGGTGGCCAAGAGCGTGCGTCACACCATGTTCGAGTCCAACAATACCAGCCAGCAAGGTGCGTATTACACCGGGCCGTTGGCCGGGATGTTCGGGCAGGCGTTCAAATATGAGCCCTCGGCACGGCAGTTTGATCTGGAAGTCTGGGTGTACGATGCCCTGACCGGTGCGGTGCTGGCCGACCAGCGCATCAGCCAGGTTGCCCGCGGCAAGGTGGTGGCACAGCTGCCGGTGGATTTTGCCACTGCCGCATTCTGGGACGGCGACTATGGCAGTGTGGTGAATGCGCTGCTGGATCAGGCCACCCGTCAACTGGGTGACGTGCTCAGCTGTATTCCCTTATCGGCCAAGGTGGTGAAAGTGGAAGACGGCCGTCAGGTGTTCATCAATGCCGGTGGCCTTGATGGCATGAAAGTTGGCGACCAGATGCTGCTGTACAAACCGCGTTCGGCGCAGATCGTGCGCAGTGGCGGCGGCGTGCGGGAACTGGGTGTGCCGGAGGATCTGTCCGGCACCATTACCCTGACCCAGGTGCAGCCGAATTTTTCCATTGCCCAGGTGCAAAGCGCCCGGCTCAAGGTGGAAGAGGGCGATTACGTCCGCTTCATGACCCGGCGTTAAAACGTAGTAAAGAAGCCCCGCAAGTGCGGGGCTTTTTGCTGGAGCTGGTTTCTTCAGGCCTGCTCGGCAAACTGCAGCAGCGCATCGCCAGCCAGCCGGTATTTCACCCATTCGGACTGGGCGGCGGCGCCAAAGGATTCGTAAAAATCGATGGCTGGCTGGTTCCAGTCCAGCACGCTCCATTCGAAGCGGCCACAACCGCGGGCTACGGCCAGCTGCGCCAGGTGACGCAACAGCTTTTTGCCGGCACCACTGCCACGCGCCGCCGGGGTGATGTAGAGGTCTTCCAGATACAGGCCGGACTTGCCCTGCCAGGTGGAATAATTGAAGAAATACACCGCATAGCCCACCGGCTGCTCGTCTTGCAGGCAGATCAGGCCATGGGCAGTGCTGTCAGGGCGGAACAACGACTGTTCGATATCGGCCACACTGGCCACCACTTCGTGTTCGGCCTTTTCATAAATGGCCAGTTCGCGGATATAAGCCAGAATCAGTGCGGCATCGTCATGGGTGGCGGGGCGGATGGTAATGGTCAACGGTGACTCCTGATGCGGGCTTGCGAGCCCGTCTGCCTTGTCATGATGAAAAAAGGCCGGTTGCCCGGCCCTGTGTCTGTACCTGCAGGGTTCAACCTGCCAGCCAGTTGCCCGGATGCGACTCCAGCCAGGTCTTGATGTTGCGCGCATCATTGACGCGGGCAGAGTTGCCGCCTGCAGCCAGCAGCACGATGATCAGCGGCTGCGAACCCACGGTAGTCTGCATCACCATGCAGCGGCCGGCTTCCTGGATGTAACCGGTTTTCTGGACGCTGATGTCCCAGTTGCCTTCACGTACCAGTGCATTGCTGTTGCGATACTGCAGCACGCGGTTGCGTACCGACACGATCTGGTGCTCTGGCGTGGTGGTAAAGGCGCGGATCAGCGGGTAGTTGTGTGCCGCTTTTACCATGCGCGCCAGGTCATTCGCGGTGGAAGTGTTACGCAGGTCCAGGCCGGTCGGGTCGTAGAACACCGTTTCGTTCATGCCCAGGCTGCGTGCCTTCTTGTTCATGCGCTCGACAAAGGCCGCGGTACCGCCTGGCAGGGCGGTGCGTGCCAGTGTGGCGGCTGCACGGTTTTCCGAGGACATCAGCGCCAGCAGCAACATTTCCTTGCGCGGCAGGGTGGTGCCCACGGCCAGACGCGAGGTGGTGTTCTTCAGGCGGTCGATTTCCGCATCGGAAACCGATACTTCCTGATCCAGCGAAACCCCGGAATCCAGCAGCACCATGGCGGTCATCAGCTTGGTGATGGAGGCAATGGGCATGCGCTGGTGGATGTTCTTTTCGTACAGCGGTTCACCCGTGTTGCCGTTAAGAACCAGCACCGAATGCGAATTCAGGCGCGGAACGGCGTGGTTGGCCATCTGGCTGGCAACCATGACGCCAGCAGGCGGCGCGGCCACTGCCGGCATCGCCAGGGCGGCGGAAACCAGCAGGGCGGCAAATTTTCTCAGCATAAGAGATACACTCCCGTGTCTTGTCGGTGGAGATACAGCCTTGCAGAAACGCCTGTCACCACCATGTTGATGGGCAAGGATTCTTCATCTCGGCTCGTGATCGGGTTGCCTACATTTTAAACAATGTTTTGCCTCTGTGGCAGGCAATTTCACAGATAAAAATCAATGATGCGCCGGGAGTGAGTTCATCCTGTTATCGGCGTAAAATCGTCACACTTGAATCGCGCGAAAACACCATGCTGCTTACCTTTCCGGATAGTCCCTTCCGTTTGCACCAGCCCTTCCCGCCAGCAGGCGACCAACCCACCGCCATTGCCCAGCTGGTGGAGGGCCTGGAAGACGGCTTGTCCTATCAAACCCTGCTGGGGGTCACCGGTTCGGGCAAAACCTTCACCATGGCCAATGTCATTGCCCGCACCGGCAGGCCGGCCATCATCATGGCGCACAACAAGACGCTGGCGGCGCAGCTGTACAGCGAAATGCGCGAGTTTTTCCCGGAAAATGCTGTCGAGTATTTTGTTTCCTACTACGACTACTACCAGCCGGAGGCTTACGTTCCCAGCCGCGACCTGTTCATTGAAAAGGATTCCAGCATCAATGAACACATCGAACAGATGCGCCTGTCTGCCACCAAATCCATTCTGGAGCGGCCGGACTGCATCATCGTGGCCACCGTGTCGGCCATTTACGGTATTGGCGATCCATCCGACTACCACCAGATGATCCTGCATCTGAAGGAAGGGGAAACCACGCCACAGCGCAGCATCATCAGCCGCCTCACCACCATGCAGTACGACCGCAACGATGTGGATTTCGGCCGTGGTACTTTCCGGGTACGCGGCGATGTAATCGACATCTTCCCGGCAGAAAGCAGCGATACCGCCTTGCGCGTCAGCCTGTTTGACGATGAGGTGGAAACGCTTACCCTGTTCGATCCGTTGACAGGCGTCACCAAACAGCGGGTTGGCCGCTATACCGTGTTTCCGTCCAGCCACTATGTGACGCCGCGCGACACCGTGCTCAAGGCCTGCGAGAAAATCAAGCTGGAACTGGCCGAGCGTATCGAGTGGTACCAGAAGGAAGGCAAGCTGGTGGAGGCGCAGCGCATCGAGCAGCGCACCCGCTTCGACCTGGAAATGCTGTACGAGATGGGCTTTTGCAAGGGCATCGAAAACTACTCGCGCCACTTTTCCGGCCGGGCGCCGGGCGATGCGCCACCGACGCTGATTGATTACCTGCCCAAGAATGCGCTGATGTTCATCGACGAATCCCATGTCACCGTGCCGCAGGTGGGGGCGATGTACAAGGGCGATGCCGCGCGCAAGAGCAATCTGGTGGATTACGGTTTCCGCCTGCCGTCCGCCGTGGACAACCGGCCGCTGAAATTCCACGAATTCGAAAAGCTGATGCCGCAGACGGTGTTTGTGTCTGCCACACCGGCTGCCTACGAAAAAGAACATGCCGGGCAGGTGGTGGAGCAGGTGGTGCGTCCTACCGGCCTGGTGGACCCGGTGATTGAAATCCGTCCGGTAGCCACTCAGGTGGACGATTTGCTGTCGGAAATCCGCCTGCGCATGGACCTGGGCGAACGGGTGCTGGTAACCACGCTCACCAAGCGCATGGCCGAACAGCTGGCGGACTATTACACCGAGCACGGCGTGAAGGTACGTTACCTGCACAGTGATATCGACACCGTGGAGCGGGTGGAAATCATCCGCGATCTGCGCCTGGGCATGTTCGACGTGCTGATCGGCATCAACCTGCTGCGCGAGGGGCTGGATATCCCCGAAGTCAGCCTGGTGGCCATTCTGGACGCCGACAAGGAAGGCTTCCTGCGCTCGGACCGCTCGCTGATCCAGACCATAGGCCGCGCCGCGCGTAACCTCAACGGCAAGGCCTTGCTGTACGCCGACCGCATCACCGACTCAATGCGTCGCGCGATGGATGAAACCGAACGACGCCGCGCCAAGCAGCTGGCCTTCAATGCCGAGCATGGCATTGTGCCGCAGGGTATCAACAAGAAGATCAAGGACATCATCGACGGCGTGTACAGCATGGAAGACCAGCGCAAGAAACTGGTGGATGAAGCGCAAGTGGCGATGATGGACGAGAAGACGCTGGCCAGGGAAATCAAGCGTCTGGAGAAGGAAATGATGGAAGCGGCGCGCAATCTGGAGTTCGAAAAAGCTGCCCGCCTGCGCGACGAGTTGAAGGCGCTGAAGGAAAGGATGTTCATCAGCGATCTGTAAGTGCCGTACTCAGGCAAACGAAAAGCCCCGCCAGTGTAATGCTGACGGGGCTTTGTCCTGAGTGAGCCGTATTTATGCCCCCTGGGCTGCCAGTTGCTGCTTGCGGTAGCGTTGCGCCAGTACTGCGCAGGTCATCAGCTGGATCTGGTGAAACAGCATCAAGGGCAGCACGATGGAGCCGATGGGGTGGCCGGCAAACAGCACCTTGGCCATCGGCACGCCACTGGCCAGGCTTTTTTTCGAGCCGCAGAACACGATGGTGATCTGGTCGGCACGGTCAAAACCCAGCTTGCGGCTGGAGTAGGCGGTCAACCCCAGCAGGATGGCCAGCAGCAGGCCACACACGACCAGCAGGCCCAGCAAGGATTGCGGCGGGGTTTGCTGCCACAGGCCGGTTATCACCGCTGCACTGAAGGCGGTGTACACCACCAGCAGGATGGAGCCCTGGTCCACATAGCGCAGCAGCGGCTTGTGCTTGTCCACCCAGCCGCCTATCCAGCGCCGGGCAATCTGGCCGGCAATAAAGGGCAGCAACAGCTGCAACACGATGTCGGTGATGGAGCCCATGCCCTGGTCGCTGCCGTGATGGCTGATCACCAGCATGCCCACCAGCAAGGGCGTGATGAAAATGCCGAAGATATTGGACGCTGTGGCGCTGCAAATGGCCGCCGGGATATTGCCTTGCGCCATCGAGGTAAAGGCAATCGACGATTGCACGGTGGACGGCAGCATGCACAGGTAGAGCACGCCCAGATACAGCTCCGGCGTCACCAGCGGGCCCAGCAGCGGCTTGAGCGCCAGCCCCAGTACCGGGAACAGCACAAAGGTGCAGGCCATTACTGTCAGGTGCAGCTTCCAGTGGGTGGCACCGGCAATCACGGCCTCGCGCGACAGCTTGGCCCCGTGCAGGAAAAACAGCAGGCCGATGGCCAGGGTGGTAATCAGGTTCATGGCCTGGGCCACCTCGCCCTGACAGGGCAGCAGGCTGGCCAGGGTGACCGTGGCAATCAGCGCCAGGGTGAAGGAATCAATCATTTTCAGCATGAGGATGCCCTATTGCAGCGGGAAATCAGCTTGCTATTGAACCGCGAAAGCATTCAGACTACAAATTGATTTATCAGATCAATAGATAAGAAAAAGTCATGAATGTCAGTTTGCGCCAGTTACAGGTGTTCCGGGCGGTGGCACGCCTGCGCAGTTTCAGCCGGGCCGGGGACGAAATCGGCCTGACCCAGCCCGCAGTCAGCCGTTGCATTCGCGAGCTGGAAGCAGAACTGGGCATGCGCCTGCTGGACCGCACCACGCGCGAGGTGGAGCTGACCGCCGCCGGCCTGCGCTTTGCCGGCCAGCTATCCCGCTTGCTGGATGAATTGCAGCTGCTGCTGGAAGAGGCGCGCAAGGAAGGCGAACAGGCGCATGGCACCGTGCATATCGCCAGCAGCCCCACCTTGTCCGCCAGCTTGCTGCCCAGCTTGCTGGCGCAATGCGCCCGCCAGTTTCCACACATCCGTCCGGTGCTGCACGACCAGGTGCAGCGCCTGAATGTGGAAAGCGTGCGCAGCGGCGAGGTGGATTTCGGCATCGTGGTGGAGCCGGGCGTAGTGGATGATCTGGAATGCCAGCCTTTGCTGGATGACGGTTTCTGGCTGATCTGCCGCGACGACCATCCGCTGGTCACCATGGATGCCGTGCCGTGGCAGGCACTGGACGGGTTGCCGTTGGTATTGCTGGATTACAGCTCCGGCAGTCGCCCGGTGATAGACCGCATTCTGGCCAGCCAGGGGGTGCACTGCCCGGTCGCCCAGCAACTGGGGCACTCCAGTTCGGTTTTCCAGATGGTGCAGGCCGGCATCGGCATCAGCGTGTCGCCGGGCCTCGCACTGCCGCTGCCTGCCGGAGCCAGTCTGACCGTGCGACCGCTGTTGCCGGAACAGCGCCGCAGCATCATGCTGATCCGCCGACGCCATCGTTCGCTGTCGCCAGTGGCAGAGCGCTTGTGGCAGCTGGCCTTGCAACTGGGGCCGCAATTGCAGACGCTGGCCAGCCAGCATGTGGGTGGGGTGGTGGCCTGAGCCCAGGCCGACGTGATTGGTCAGTAGCGCTGGTTTTCTGCTAGCCTGCCAGCATTTTCTGCCAGCAGGCCTTACCGGATCATCCTGATGAAAAAAACACTGACTTCCCTGACCTTCTGTGCCGGCCTGTTGCTGGCAGGCTCCAGTCTGGCCGATGAAACCATTGTGCTGTTCCGCCATGCAGAGAAGCCTGCCGCTGGACTCGGGCAGCTCAGTTGCCAGGGGCTGAACCGGGCATTGGCACTGCCTGCAGTACTGGCCGCCCGCTTTGACCGACCGGCCGCCTTGTTCGCCCCCAATCCCGGCATCCGCAAGAAAGACGGCGGCGTGCCGTACAACTACATCCGCCCGCTGGCCACCATTGAACCCACCGCCATCCGTCTTGGCTTGCCGGTGAACACCGACTTTGGCCTGGATGAACTGGACGCGCTGGAGGCAGCCATCACCAGCCCGGCCAACCGGGACGCCACGGTGTTCGTGTCCTGGGAGCACCGGCTGGTGGCCAAAATGGCGGCGCAACTGCTGGCACGTTACGGCGCAGACCCGGCCCAGGTGCCGGATTGGCATTACAGCGATTTCGACAGCCTGTATGTCGTCACTCTGCAGCAGCAGGATGGACGCACCATCGCCCGCTTCCGTGTGGAAAAGCAGGGCTTGAACAATCAGGCGCAGACCTGCCCTGGTTGAAATTGATTCGGCATAATATGGCCTTGCCCATGCCAGCTTGATGCTATCGGCGACAGCTTGAGCATGTGCATATCAGGTGCGATGACGCCTTGCTGCGATGCAATATAGGTCAGACTTTTCCGAGTGATGACAGGCAGGTATAGTGCTGCCCGGCGGCATCCGTAGCGCCAGCATGCAGGCTGGCCGCGGTGCAGTCATACAGCCATGGCCGCTACTGGCCTGCACCTGGTCCATCACTTTGTCTGACACGCTCAATGATGAACGCTCCTGCCACTGTCACATTAAATCCCTGTCTGGATTGCGGCGCCTGTTGCGCCAGTTTTCGTGTTTCCTTCTACTGGTCCGAGGCGGTCAGCCTTGGCCTGCCCGATACCGCGCTGGAGCAAGCCAGCCCCTGGCATGCCTGTTTGCGCGGCACCAATCAGCCTGCACCACGCTGTATGGCCTTGCAGGGCGAAGTAGGGCAGTCCGTGTCCTGCAGCCTGTATGCCCAGCGCCCCTCGCCATGTCACGAGGTGCAGGCGGGCGATGCCCAATGCCGCAAAGCCCGGCACAAGCATGGCCTGCCGGAGCTGCCCGTTCTGGCACTCCGCCACGGCTGAAACCGGCAGCATGCCCGGGATGGTGAGATCCTCTGCCTGCCTTGCACGGTAGCCGGCTTGCTGTTGGTCTAAATCGTGATAAAGCCATGATTTAAATCCTAAGTGGCTTAATAACCGGTGTCTTTTCCAGTTTAATGCTGTATGAGTTTTGCTGCCTGTATTGTTCCGTGCACAGGGTGTGCATCGCTCAGGTCGGCTCAGCCTGATCAAATCAGCTACCGCAAAGCCTGTTTTCTTTCTATAACCCTGATATTGGGAGCGGGTAATCTTCATTCATTAATTTAAAGTTGAACAAAAATGACGAACAGAAGCCGGTCGCCGTGGAAGGTTTTCCTGTTTGCCCGCTTGTGCTATCTGCTGCTTGGTTTTGCCATTGTGCTGATTGCCAGCGAGTGGGCCATGCAGCGCTGGTCCGCCGGGCGTCTGGCTACTGCGCGCGAGCAGGTGATCCAGCAAGAAGCCATGCCGCAGCTGGAACACAAGCAAAAGCTGGTGCAGGACATGTTCAATACCATGTATGAAAACACCCGCACCATCAGCCTGATGCCCAGCGTGCGGCAAATCCGCGGGGGTAACCGGGCGGATGAAAAAGAAGATGTGGTGGCCAATCACCGCTTTACCGCCGATGCCTTCCTGACCGTGCAGCAGGTGTTCAACAATCTGGTCAGCCGTACCCGGGTGTCAGAAGTTTATGCAGTCATGGACGGGCTGGACTTCAAAAAAGGCCAGGTGCCTTTTTTCATGTTTGATACCGTGCGACTGGAGCCGGAAGCTGCGAAAAAAGAGGAAGACGAAGCCAAAAGCAAGGACCCGGACGTCCCCGAGCAACTGGAAGACGAGGAATACAGCTATTTCCCCACCCAGTTGGCCGAGCTCAAGGCAGCGCACCCGCGCTTTGATTTCAAGGTGCTGGATGATATCCCGGCGGTCACTTCGCCGCTGATGCGCACCTGCGACAATACCCAGTACTACTCCAAATCCCAGTGCAATGTGTATGACGCTTCCGGCTTCCTGTATTCCGTGCCGGTCTACGATATGCAGCACCAGTTCATCGGGGTGGTGTCGTCCATCGTGCGCGCCAATGTATTCGAGGCAGCGTTGCTCAACATGCCTTTCCTGGTTCTTACCCCCAAAGACAAGGAAGAAGCGGCCAAAACCGGGCTGAAAATGCCGGAGGAGGCCGGTAATTTTGCGCTGGTGAATGCCGAGCGCGGCATCCGTATTTTCGACCGCCGCAATACCGTACTGCCCGACTTGCTCAGTGGCAAGCAACAGGCGGCTGCGCTGGGTGGTGCCTGGCTCAGCCTGCCCGTGAAAATCCATAGCGACAAGCCGTGGACGCTGTACTACTACCTGACTCCGGCGCAGCTGGAACGGGAGCTGGCTCCCTTGTATGCCAGTCAGCGCAATACCATGCTGGTGGTGCGACTGGTGCTGGGCCTGCTGTTCCTGTTCGGGCTGTTCGTGGTGTACCGCCAGTATCAAACCTTCAAGCAGATTTACGATCTGCGCCGCATCGAATCCACCATGATTGCCGTGGCGGAGAACTTCGACCTCACCCGGCGGGTGGAAGGCCTGTGCAGCAAGCAGGCGGCCAGGGCAGGCGAGGCCCTCAATCGCCTGTTGCAAGCCCTGCAGGACGGCATGTTGCAAGTGGAAACCTGCCTGCAGGCCGTGGTGGAAGCTAACCGCAATATGGGCGTTACCTCACAGCATTTGAGCACGGTGGCCGAAACGGGCGAGCGGGCGTCGCAGCATATTGACCAGTCCTTGCAACAATTGAACGGAGGCATGCTGGACATCCTGCGCAAGGTGGACAAGGCCGCCACGCTGTGTAGCGATTCGGCCGAGCGTGCACACCAGAACAAGGCCATCATTCATACCGCGCTGAATGACATCCGCTCGGTGTCTGCTGCGGTGGGACAAACCGCCAGCTGCCTGCATCAGTTGCAGGACTCCAGCGCCGCCATTACCAGGATTGTCGCCGTCATCGAATCCTTGGCCGCGCAAACCAATCTGCTGGCACTCAATGCCGCCATCGAAGCTGCGCGTGCCGGTGAAGCCGGGCGCGGTTTTGCCGTGGTGGCCGACGAAGTGCGCAAGCTGGCGGATTCCACCAGCCGTTCCACTGGCGAAATCGAGACCATCGTCAAATCCATTGGCAGTCAGGTGCAGCTTGCCGTGGCGGACATGCAGCAAGTGGAAGACAGCGTGGCCACCAGTGTGGACAACATCAACCTGGCTGGTGAGTCGGTACAAACCATCAGCCAGCAGGCGACAGAGGTGGTGCAACTGGTGGGCGGGGTCAGCCAGAACGTGGCCGAACAACAACAAAGCTGCGCCGAACTGGCGGATGATGTAAGCGGTATTGCCGGTGGTGCCTCGGAAACCCGCAGCGAGGCCGATGCCACGGCCCATGCGCTGGCCAAGCTGGATGGGCAAGTCGAACAGATACATGGCATTGTCAGCCGCTTCCGCCTGCGCTGATCATGATCAAGGCTCGCCGGGTCATGCAGCTGCCCTACTACCGATGGTGTATGGCAATGTGGTGTGAGTGCATTTATGTTCGACTGCACCGGGCTGTGTGTCATGCTCAGTCAACAAGGCATATCAACAAAACAGTATCTGCTGTCCTTACATCTTGAATTAGGGTCATCGCAGCATGGTTGCTCCCGCAAGAACCCGTTTCATCCGGCTGGTGGTCTGTGCCTATTGCGTGCTGGCCATGCTGTGGATATTGCTGTCCGACAGTCTGCTTTCCTTGCTGGCCGACCCCGCCACCATGCTGGAACTCTCCACCTGGAAAGGTACTGTCTTCGTGCTGATGACGGCAGCGCTGCTGTATTTCTCTTTGCGTGCCGTACCACCTGCCGAACACAATGCCGCTGCCGGCCTGCTGGAAAGCTGGTCGGAGCGCATGAGCAAGGAACGCATCCCTGCCTGGCTGGGCTATGTGTTTGCCATTGTTGCCGTGCTGGCGGCATTGGGCCTGCGCCAGCTGGTGCCCATCAGCATTTATCAGCGGCCCATGTTCATCATGCTGATGTTCCCGGTATTGGTGACTGCCTTGTTGGGAGGCATGGGGCCGGGCTTGCTGGCTACCTTGCTGGTCATGCTGGGTACAGACCTGATGGCCACGCCACACTTCCACAGCCCGGAAAGTACGCCGGTTTATACCTTGCAATGGGGTTTTCTCGGCCTGTGCGGCGTCACGGTCAGCCTGTTCAGTGGCATGCTGCGACGACTGGCACAGCGCAACGAAACCCATCGTAACCTGCTGGATGCCGTGGTCAGCGGCACTTCCGATGCGGTGTTCGTCAAGGACAGGCAGGGCCGTTACCTGCTGGTGAATGAAGCGGCTTGCCGTTTTGTCGGTCACACGGCAGCAGAAATCATCGGGCAGGATGACCGCGCCTTGTTCGATGCCGAATCGGCTGACAGCCTGATGCGCAGTGACAGCGCCATCATGCAGGCAGGCACATTGCATGCGCATGAGGAGCATCTGTGGCTGCAAAGTGGTGAGGACATGGTGTTCCAGGTCAGCAAAGGACCGGTGTTCGATCTGGACGGCCAGGTGGTGGGCCTGTTCGGTATTTCGCGTGATATCTCGCGGCACAAGCAGGCCGAGCAGCGCCTGCGCGACAGCGAGGCGGAGCTGCGGGCAGCGCAGCGGCTGGCCGGTATCGGCAACTGGAGCTGGGATGTGCTGCAGGACAAGCACAACTGGTCCAGTGAGATCTACCACATCTATGGCCGCTCGACGGACTTGCCGCCGGCGGTGTATCCGGAAGTGGCCAGCTACTTTACCCCGGAGAGCTGGGTCAGCCTGTCGGCGCTGGTGGAACAGTGCCTGCATGACGGCCATGCCTACCAGTGTGATGCCGAGGTGATTCGCCCGGATGGAGAGCACCGCTGGATCACCGCCCGCGGCGAGGCGGTGTGCGATGAAGATGGCCGCGTGGTGCGTTTGCACGGCACGGTGCAGGACATCAGTGAGCGCATGCGCCTGACCATGCAGATCCGCAGCAGCGAACGCCGCCTGCAACAAGTGGTGGAGGCCACCAGCGACGGTTTCTGGGACTGGGACCTGCGCACCGGTTATGTCTATCGTTCGGCCCGCTATTTCTCGCTCACCGGCTATGCGCCGGAAGACGATACCCATGACGTGTCTTTCTTTCGCAAGCTGTTGTTCAGCGATGACCTGGAAGTCTGGCAGCAGGCCCTCAACGCCCACCTGCGCGGCGAAACCAGCCAGATGGAGTTTGACATCCGCCTGATGACCCGCAGCGGCGAGTTGCTCTGGGTACGCGTGCGGGGCAGGGCGGTGGAACGCAGCCCCAGCGGCGAGGTGTGGCGGCTGGTGGGCACGCTGTCCGACATTACCGAACGGCGGCGGCTGGATGAAGACCTGCATCTGGTGCTGAATGAAGCAGGCGATGCCATCTGGATTGCCGATGAAAACGGCCATTACCTGTTTGCCAATCCTTCTGCCTGCCGCATGACCGGCCACAGCCAGTCGCAGATACTGCAAATGCACATTGTCGATTTGCTGGCACCTTCCAGCCAGGCCACGCTGCCCGCACATCTGCTGGCCTTGCAGGACCAGCGCTTCATCCGCTCCGAATGGGAGCTGAACCGTGCCGATGGCGGCGTGGTGGTGACCGAGCTGACCACCGTGCGCATGCAGGATGGCCGTTACATGGCCTTTGGCCGCGACCTGACGGAAAAGAAAGCGGCCGAGCAAAGGCTGTTGTCTCGCGAGCAGCAACTGGCGCGGGTGATTGAAGGCTCCGACCAGGGCTATTGGGACTGGAACGTGCAAACCGACGATTTCCAGGTCAGCCACCGCTGGAAAGCCATGCTGGGCTACACGGCAGACAGCGGCCCGGTCAGCCGGCAGCAGTGGTTGTCCCACATCCACCCGGAGGATTTGCCGCAGGTGGAAAGCAGCATGCAGCGCCATCTGGATGGTCTCAGCCCGACATATGAAATGGAAATGCGCTGCCACAGCCTGAGCGGTGGCTGGCGCTGGGTGCTGTCACGCGGCCGGGTGGTGGAGCGCGATGCCGAAGGCCGGCCATTGATGATGTCCGGCACCCATACCGACATTACCGAACACAAGATTCATGCCCAGGCGCAAAAAGAAGCCGCCGTGGTGTTCGACAGCAGCTACGAAGGCATCATGGTGGTGTCGCCGGCAGGGCGCATCACCAAGGTCAATTCCGCCTTTACCCGCATCACCGGGTATGCCGAACACGAAGCCATCGGCAGCTCACCCGCGCTGTTGTCCTCCGGTCAGCACGGACCGGCCTTCTATCAGGACATGTGGGCCATGGTGCGCCAGCATGATTTCTGGCGCGGCGAAATATGGAACCGGCGCAAGAATGGCGAACTGTATGCCGAGTTGCTGTCCATTTCGGTGGTGCGTGATCAGGCCGGCCAGATCCAGCACTATATCGGCATTTTTTCCGACATCACCCAGCTCAAGGCGCATGAGGCCGAACTGGATCGCATTGCCAACTTCGACCCGCTCACCGGCGTACCCAACCGCCGGCTGCTGTCAGACCGCATGGAGCAGGCGCTCACCCGCAGCCGTCGCACCGGACAGTGCTGTGCGGTGTGTTTTCTCGACCTGGACGGCTTCAAGACCGTCAACGACCTGCACGGCCACGAAGCGGGCGACCAACTGCTGATTGCCGTGACCGAGCGGCTGAAGTCGGTGCTGCGTGCTGGCGATACCCTGGCCCGGCTGGGTGGCGACGAGTTTGTACTCTTGCTCTGTGACCTGACCGACAACGAGGAGTGCATGCCGATTCTGGATCGCATTCTGGCAGCAGTGGCAGAGGAAGTAGCGCTGGCCAGCGCCATCATCCGTACCAGTGCCAGCGTGGGTGTCACCCTGTTTCCGCAAGACGATGCCGATGCCGACACCCTGTTGCGACATGCCGATCAGGCCATGTATCAGGCCAAGGAAGCAGGCAAGAACCGCTACCAGCTGTTCGACCCGGAGGGCGACCGCAAGGCACAGCTGCATCGCCGCATGTTGGAGGCCTTGGGGCAGGCTTTGCAGCAACAGCAATTCCTGCTTTACTACCAGCCCAAGGTGGATCTGCAAGACGGTCGGCTGATCGGTCTGGAGGCACTCATCCGCTGGCAGCATCCGGAACGGGGCCTGCTGGCCCCGGCAGACTTCCTGCCGGTGTTGCAGGGCAGTGCGCTGGAAATCACCTTTGGCCGCTGGGTGCTGGAGCAGGGCGCGGCCCAGGCTGCCAGCTGGCAGCAGCAGGGCATGCCGCTGGCGGTCAGCCTGAATGTCAGCGCCAACTATCTGCTGCACCCGGATTTCTGCCCGGACTTGCAACAGGTATTGCGCAGCCATCCGGCGCTGGATCCGTCCTTGCTGGAACTGGAGGTGCTGGAGTCAGCTGCGCTGGATGACATGGACCAGGCATTGTGGGTCATGCAGCAATGCCGCACCCTGGGTGTGCATTTTGCACTGGACGATTTTGGCACCGGCTATTCCTCGCTGACTTATCTGCGCAAACTGCCGCTGGATACCCTGAAAATCGACCAGAGCTTTGTCATGGGCATGCTGGATGATGCTGACGACCTGGGCATCGTGGCCGGGGTGATTCAACTGGCTGCCGTGTTCAAGCGCCAGGTGATAGCCGAAGGCGTGGAAACCATGGCGCATGGCATGGCCCTGCGCAAATTGGGCTGCAGCCTGGTGCAAGGTTATGGCATTGCGCGGCCGATGCCGGCACAAGCACTGCCGGACTGGATGCGGCAGTGGCAGCAGCAGGCGGCCTGGCAGCAAATGGATCAGGGTCCGGCTATCTGAAGCATTGAGCAAGGGCAAGAATGATAACAAGACGAAATGCCGTGTTTGGCTTGTGTACATTGTTGTGCAGTGTGTTGCCGCAAGGCGTGAGCGCGGGGAGTGGTCGCGCCGTGGTGTTGCAGATCGGCTTTGGCAGCAACAAGCCTCCCTATGTGTTCGAGGCTGAGCGGCGCGGACTGGAGTTTGACATCGTGGTGGCCGCAGCACGCCGGGCCGGTATGGAAGTACAGCCTTTCTTTGCCCCGATGGAGCGCTTGCAAGGCATGTTGCAGCAAGGGCGTCTGGACGGTATTGCCACCACCAATCCCTACAGCAGGCTCAAGGCTTATTTCTCCCAGCCCTATATGGAATACCACAATGTGGCGGTCGCGCTGGCGCAGCGCAAACTGGTGCTAAACGATATTGCCGACCTGTCACGTTACTCCGTCAGCTCATTCCAGCGCTCCCGCCAGTTGCTGGGGCCGCAATTCGAAGCCATGGCCAATGGCAACCCGCGTTATCGCGAAGAGGGTGACCAGCAAATCCGCAACCTGCTGCTGTACGCTGGCCGGGTGGATGTCATTGTTGGCGATTGGCGCATCATCCAGTATTTCAACCGCCTGTTACCTCCCGATCTGGTGGCCAGACAAGCCCTGACCGTCTATCCGCTGTTTCCGGCCACCCCCTACCAGATGGCCTTTCGCTATCAATGGCAGCGTGACAATTTCGACCGGGGCCTGGAAATGCTGCGCAAGTCTGGCGCATACCGCGAGATCGAAGCGCGTTACGACCATGTGCCATAGCGACTGCGCCGGACAGCCGCCCGGAATGCTGGCACAATGCCGCCTTTTCGCCGATCTCCCCGTCGTCAAGGAAGCCGCATGACCGCCAAGCCGCCTGCCCGGCACAAACCCGCCCCTGCCGGGCTGCATCCGCGTAATCGCCATCAGGGACAGTATGATTTTGCGGCGCTGATTGCGGCCTGCCCGGCGCTCAAGTCACATGTCAAGGCCAATCCGCACGGCCTGCCCAGCATTGATTTTGCCAACCCGCAGGCGGTGAAGCTGCTCAACCGGGCCTTGCTGGCCCAGCAGTATGGCGTGCAGCAGTGGGATATTCCGTCAGGCTATCTGTGCCCACCCATTCCGGGGCGTGCCGATTACATTCATGCCCTGGCCGACCTGTTGGCCGGGCCGGGTGGTACGGTGCCACGTGGCAGCCAGATCCGCCTGCTGGATATCGGTACCGGTGCCAACCTGGTCTATCCCTTGCTCGCCCATGCCGAATACGGCTGGGATTGCGTGGGTAGCGATATCGACCGCCCGGCGCTGGACAATGCCCAGGCCATCTTGCAGGCCAATCCGGCCTTTGCCGCCCATATTGCCTTGCGCCACCAGATGCGGGACGACGCCATGTTCAGTGGCATCTGGCAAAAGGGCGAGCGCTTTGACCTCACCCTGTGCAACCCGCCGTTTCATGCCAGCCGTGCCGCCGCCGCCGCAGGCAGCGAGCGCAAATGGCGCAACCTGGGCAAGGGCAAGCAACTGGCCAGTGCGCGTGCACCAGCGCTGAATTTTGGCGGGCGTGATCGTGAGCTGTGCTATCCGGGCGGTGAAGTTGCTTTTGTCAGCAGGATGATTGAGGACAGCCGCCGTTTTGCCCGGCAATGCCTGTGGTTTACCAGCCTGGTTTCCAGTGCCGACAGCCTGCCCGCCTTGCAAGCCGCCTTGCGTCATGCCGGAGTGAAACAAAGCCAGCTTGTTGCCATGGCGTAAGGACAAAAGCGCAGCCGTGTGCTGGTATGGAGCTTTCTGGATCAGGCCGCCCGGCAAGCCTGGGTCGCCGGACGCAATCAGCAAGACAGCCGGGATGCCAGCGCCTGCTGATTGGTTTATGTTGAAACAACAGCGCCTTCTGCTTTTGTGGTGGAGGCCGACAAGCAAGAACGGGAAGTCATGGACAAGCCATACGCGATTCTGATGGTCTGCATGGGCAATATCTGCCGTTCACCTACGGCGGAAGGCGTGTTGCGTGCCAGATTGCAGCAAGCCGGACTGGCGGAGCGGGTGCAGGTGGATTCCGCCGGTACGCATGCCTATCACGTGGGCGAAGCGCCGGATCCGCGCAGCTGTCAGGCCGCCCGTCGGCGCGGTTACGACCTGAGCAGCCAGTGTGCCCGGCAGGTCACCGTAGCCGACTTCAGCCGCTTTGACCTGATTCTGGCCGCCGACCGCCAGAACATGAGCGCACTGCGCGCCATCTGCCCGGCCACGGTACAGGCGAAACTGGATTACATCCTGGCCCCGCTGGGCGGGAAAACCGCACAGGAAGTGCCCGATCCCTACTATGGTGGAGAGCAGGGCTTTGACCGGGTACTGGACCTGATCGAAGCCGCCAGCGATGGCTGGATACGCCAGCTGCAACAGGACGGAATCCTTCCGCCCGCCAGGTGATTGTATTGGCATAATGCCGGGCTGGGCTTAAGCTAGGCTCCCACAGCAAGGCCGATACGGCTGGAATCATTGCAAGGAAATAAATGGGACAGTTTTCTCGGGAACCAATCGCACCAATGGAAGTGGTGCCCAGTCACAGCGCGGACGTCATCCTGCCGCGTCAACCGGGGCGAACCCCGCTGGCGCGCCAGACCGTCATCGTGGTGGGCTCCTCCACCGGGGGCACCGAAGCATTGCGCGTCCTGCTCACGGCCCTGCCGGCCAACATGCCGCCCATTCTCGTCACCCAGCACATGCCGGAGCTGTTCACCAAGTCCTTTGCCGCACGGCTGGACTCGTTGTGCCAGCTGCATGTGAAAGAAGCCGAAGATGGCGAGCGGCTGCAGGCCGGCACGGTATACATTGCCCCCGGCCACTCCCACCTGCTGGTCAAGTCTGCTCCCACCATCGGCTACTCCACCTCGCTGCATCACGGGCCGCCGGTCAACCGGCACCGTCCTTCTGTCGATGTGCTGTTCCGTTCGGCGGCCAATCTGGTGGGCAAGAACTGTATCGGCGTCATCCTCACCGGCATGGGGCGGGATGGCGCGCAAGGCATGCTGGAACTCAAGGAGGCCGGGGCCTATAACATTGCCCAGGACGAAGCCAGTTGTGTGGTGTTTGGCATGCCCAAGGAAGCCATCGCCCTGAAAGGCCAGCACGAAATCCAGCCTCTGACATCGATTGCCAGCCGCCTGGTGGCGCTGGTGGCCCAACGTCAGCCAACTGCATAAGCACATACAAGCAAACATGATGAAGTTGCCCATTCTCGTTGTCGAAGACGACGCCGATCTGCGTGAAGCGATTGTCGATACCCTCAGCCTGGCCGGTTATCCCACGCTGGAAGCCGGTGATGGCAGCGCTGCCTTGCAGCAACTGAAAAAAGCACCGGTCGGCCTGATCATTTCCGATGCGCAGATGGCCCCAATGGACGGCTACACGCTGTTTGAAGAAGTAAAAATCCGTTATCCGGGCGTGCCCTTCATCCTGATGACGGCCTACGGCATCATCGAACGCGCTATCGCTTTGTTGCGCGCCGGCGCCACCCACTATCTGCTCAAGCCATTCGAGCCGGCCAGCCTGATTGCCGAAGTGGAAAAGCACATCCTCAAACTGCCGGAGGGCGAGCGCGACGAAGCCGTGGCCGAATCGCCGCAAATGCGCCAGCTGCTGGCACTGGCCAGCCGTGTGGCCGGCAGCGATGCCAGCGTGATGATCACCGGACCCAGCGGCGCGGGCAAGGAAGTTCTGGCGCGCTACATTCACCGTCACTCCAAGCGCCACGACGGCCCCTTCGTGGCGGTGAACTGTGCCGCCATTCCGGACAATTTGCTGGAATCCACGCTGTTCGGCCACGAAAAAGGCGCATTTACCGGCGCGGCACAAGCCTTGCCAGGCAAGTTCGAACAGGCGCAGGGCGGTACCATCCTGCTGGATGAAGTCACCGAAATGCCCTTGTCGCTGCAAGCCAAACTGCTGCGGGTGCTGCAGGAGCGCGAAGTGGAGCGGGTGGGCAGCACCCGCACCATCAAGCTGGACATCCGCGTGCTGGCTACTTCCAACCGCGATGTTGCCGGTGAGGTGGAGGCCGGTCGTTTCCGCGAAGACCTGTATTTCCGGTTGAATGTTTTCCCGCTGCGCATTCCGGCGCTCGCCGAGCGGCGCGAGGATATCCTGCCGCTGGCACGGCTTGTGCTTAACAAATACGCTGAAGCGGCCGGACGTTCCGGATTAAGCCTCTCCGAAGAGGCGGAACGTCAATTGACGGCCTATAGTTGGGAAGGTAACATCCGCGAATTGGAAAATGTCATGCAGCGGGCGGTGATTCTTGCCGCCGGGCCGGTAATTATTGCCGCCGACCTGTTGCTGGATGATGTTTCCGGTTCGACACCGCTTACCCGGACAGAAACCACAGTCCAGCCTATCGTGACGGCAGAGTCCGACATGAAAACGCTGGAAAAACGTCATATTCTGGATACACTGGCAGCAGTGGGAGGCATCAAGAAGCTCGCTGCTGAAAAACTGGGCATCAGTGAACGCACCTTGCGCTACAAATTGCAGCGCTACCGCGAAGAAGATGGCCAGGATGAGGATCCGGATGACCTGGACGTACGCAGTACGGAGTAGCCATGTCGATCAATAATGTAGACCAGATGTTGAGCGAACTGCGGGCCGCATCGGCCCTGGCCGGTGGCAAGCCGGCCGCGCAGACGCAGGAAACGTCGCAAGTTGACTTTGCCGATGTTCTCAAATCCACCATTGAGCAGGTGAATTCTGCTCAGCAAACTTCGCAGGAAATGCAGAAGCAGTTCGAGTTGGGAGATGAGGGGGTTAACCTGCAGGACGTGATGGTCTCCTTGCAGAAAGCCAGCCTGTCGTTCCAGACCATGGTCCAGGCGCGCAACAAGCTGGTGTCCGCCTATCAGGAAATCATGAATACCCAGGTATAGCCTGGCCGTCACCCCATGCTGTGGTTGCCGGCAGTGGCTGTGCCTGAAACTAAAACCACTGTATGGCTGATCTGGCAGAACAAAACCCGACTCCTGTTTGGCGAACCCGGCTCAATGAAGCAACCGACCGCTTCAAGTCGCTTCCCAACAATAAAAAGATCCTCTTCCTGGTGGCCCTGGCCGCCATTTTCTCTGTCATTGTCGGTGCAGTTGTCCTGAACCGGCAGCCCAGCTATAAAATCCTGTTTTCCAATATTGCCGACCGCGACGGCGGTCAGGTCACGGCTGCCCTGCAGCAAATGAACATTCCTTATCAGCTGGGCGATGGCGGGACCGTATCCGTGCCGGCTGACAAGGTATATGACGCCCGTTTGCGTCTGGCTGCCCAGGGCCTGCCCAAGGCCGGGGGTGTCGGCTTCGAACTGATGGGCAACCAGAAGTTCGGCATCAGCCAGTTTGCCGAACAAGTCAATTACCAGCGCGCCATTGAGGGCGAGCTGGCCCGCACCATCGAAGCCATCGGTTCGGTGGAATCGGCCCGCATCCACATTGCCATTCCCAAGCAAAGCGTATTTGTGCGCGACCAGCAACAGCCAACCGCCTCGGTGATGCTGAACCTGTTCCGCGGCCGCACGCTGGATCAGGGCCAGGTGGCCGGCATCGTGCACCTGGTGTCCAGTGCCGTGCCCAATCTGCCGGTGAAGAATGTCACGGTGGTGGATCAGGACGGCAACATGCTGTCCAAGCTGTCCGACAAGGACACGGCCGGCATGGACCAGACCCAGCTTGGCTATGTGCGCCAGGTGGAAGATGGCTACGTTAAGCGTATCGAAAGCATTCTGGAACCCATATTCGGCCAGGGAAACATTCATGCTCAGGTAACGGCCAATGTGGATTTCTCCGAAGTGGAGCAGACTTCGGAGAGCTATCGTCCCAACTCTTCACCCAATCCGTCCGCCACCCGCAGCCAGCAAATCGTGGAGCGGCTGGGTAGTGGCGCTGCCAATGCTGGTGGCGTACCCGGAGCACTGTCCAATCAGCCTCCATCTGGTGCTTCCGCTCCGATTACCTTGCCGCCGGGTGCTGCGCCGGGTACCGCCACCTTGTCCGGTCAGGCCATGGGCCAGTCCGGTGCGCTGGAGCGCGACATCACCACCAATTACGAGGTGGACAAGACCATTCAGCACACCAAGATGCCGCAAGGCGTGGTGAAGCGTCTGTCTGCAGCCGTGGTGGTGAACTACCGCAAGATGCCGGACAAGAACGGCGAGATGAAACCGACGCCGCTGACTGCCCAGGAAATCCAGCAGATCAACAATCTGGTCAAGGAAACCATGGGCTACAACAGTCAGCGTGGTGACACGCTGAACGTGGTGAATGCCGCCTTTGCCGATGCGGCGGTGCCAGTGACCATGCAGGAGAAAGTCACCGACTACCTCACCAACAATGCCTCCAGCCTGATCAAGTACGCCTTGCTTACCATTGCCGTACTGTATTTGCTGTTTGGTGTGGTGCGGCCTATCGTCAAGGACCTGGTCAAACCGCAGGATGCCGTCAAGAAAGGCCCGGATGGCAAGCCGCTGGTAGATGCCGGTGGGCGCTTGCTGGCCGTTGCCGGTGACGATGAGGGTGGTGCCGAGGGTGCGGCTGCCGGCGGCAAGGGTGCCGTGGCGACCAACCCGGATGGCACGCAGGAAAATCCGAAGGATGCCCAGATGCGTCAGTACAACCAGAATCTGGAAGCCGCTCGTGAGCTGGTGAAATCTGACCCGCGCATGGCAGCCCAGATCATCAAGGAATGGATAAGCTCCGATGAGTGATAACGGTGTGCACCGCAGTGCGGTTCTGCTGTTCAGCCTGGGGCAGGCCGAAGCGGTTGAAGTGTTCAAGTATCTGGGCCCCAAGGAAGTGCAGAAGATTTCGCTGGCCATGGCGGCCATCAATAATCTGAGCTACGACCAGATCGATGACATTGTCGGCAAGTTCCGCGAAGAGTGTGCGGCACGGGCCAGCATCGGCGCGTCGGACGAATACCTGCGCAATGTGCTGATCGAAGCCCTTGGCCCGGACAAGGCGGCCAACCTGCTGGACAAGATCATGCAGGGCAACGATCACAGCGGTATCGAAAGCCTGAAGTGGATGGACCCGTCCTCGGCAGCCGACCTGATCCGCCACGAGCACCCGCAGATCATTGCCACCATCCTGGTGCATCTGGAGCCGGACCTGTCCAGCTCCATCCTGTCCTTCTTCCCGGAGCGGCTGCGCAACGAGGTACTGATCCGTACCGCCACGCTGGAAGGCGTGCAGCCGCAGGCGCTGCGCGAACTGAACGACGTGCTGACCCAGCTGTTGTCCGGCTCGGACCGCATCAAGAAGAGCGCCTCCGGCGGCATCAGCCTCACGGCGGAAATCCTCAACTTCATGGGTTCCAATGTGGAAGGTTCGGCGCTCAACTACATCCGCGAGTACGACCCGGAACTGGCGCAACGCATCCAGGACAAGATGTTCGTGTTCGAGAACATTCTCGACATCGACGACCGCTCCATCCAGACCATCCTGCGCGAAGTGCAGTCCGATTCGCTGGTGGTGGCGCTCAAGGGCACCAGTGCCGAACTCAAGGACAAGATCTTCCGCAACATGTCGCAGCGTGCGGCCGAAATGCTGCGTGACGATCTGGAATCCAAGGGACCGGTCAAATTGTCCGAGGTGGAAGCCGAACAGAAGGAAATCCTCAAGGTTGTCCGCAAGCTGGCCGACGATGGCCAGATCGTGCTAGGCAGCAAGGGTGGTGACGAAGGCCTTGTCGAATAATCCCATCATTCCGGGTGAGCAACTGCAAGGCTGGCAAAGCTGGACGCCAACCGAGCTGACCCAGGGCGACGACGGTTTCAGCCCGACCCAGCTGGCCGGGCTGGAAGCCCTGCGCCGCCATCTGGAGCAGGCACCCACGGTAGCCGATGCCCAGCGGGCAGAAGGGGAGGAGGAGCCATCTTCCCCGGGCGAAAATGCGCCTGAAGCCGAAGAGCCGGCTGCTTCCGGTTATCCCACGGCCTCCGAGCTGGAAGCCATTCACCAGGAAGCGTGGCAGACCGGTTACGACGAAGGGGCGCAAGCGGGCCATGCCGAAGGTTTGTCCATGGGCTTGCAGCAGGGGCATGATCAGGCTGCGGCGCAATTTGCCCAGCTGTGGACGCCGATGCAGGATCTGGCTGCCAGTTTTGCCCGTGAAATCAACCGGGTGGAAGAGGAGCTGTCCGGCACCTTGCTGTCACTGGCCATGCAGCTGGCCGAGCGCCTTGCCGGTGAGCATCTGGCACAAAGTGATACTGCGATCATCGCCCAGCTGCGTCAGGTACTGGGCGAGCTGCCTGCCACCATGAGCCAGGCCCGGCTGCGGGTGAACCCGGCCGACCTGGAAGCCGTGCGGCAGTTCCTGCAACAGGAAACCCCGGAAACCCAGTGGCAGTGGATTGAAGACCCGCATATCCAGCGCGGCGGCTGCATCATCGATACCGCGGCCTTGCAGCTGGACCTGCGTCTGGCTTCGCGTCTGGCTGCACTGCGCAGCGCCATGGGTCTGGATGCCGAACACAATGACTACCCTGATTGACCGCCAGCGTTCCTTTCTGAATGACTGCATGCAGGCTGCACAGGAAGCACCGCTATGGCAGCCGTGCGGGCGTTTGCTGCGTGTCACCGGCATGGTGATGGAAGCCACCGGCATCAAGCTGCCGGTTGGTAGCGCCTGTCAGGTTGAACTGGCGGACAACCATGTGGTGGAAGCCGAAGTAGTGGGTTTTTCCGGTGACCGGGTATTCCTGATGCCGCTGGCCAATGTGCACGGCTTGCTGCCCGGTACGCCGGTGCGGCCGATGACGCCCTGTCATCCGCCCAGCTACGGGCAAAGAGTGGTTTCCGCCCGGGTCAACGGCCCGGCCGGGCGTCAGGTGCCGGTCGGTGAAAGCCTGCTGGGCCGCATTCTCGATTCGCTGGGCCGTCCGCTGGATGGCAAGGGCCCCATTCATCCCGAAGCCTATTTCCCGCTGCACAGTCAGCCAATGAATCCGCTGGACCGCTCGCCGGTAAAGCAGGTGCTGGATGTGGGGGTGCGTGCCATCAACGGCCTCTTGACGGTAGGGCGCGGCCAGCGTCTCGGCCTGTTTGCCGGCTCCGGTGTCGGCAAGTCGGTACTGCTGGGCATGATGGCCCGCTTCACCCGCGCCGATGTGGTGGTGGTGGGGCTGATTGGCGAGCGGGGTCGCGAGGTCAAGGACTTCATCGAGAACATTCTGGGCGAGGAGGGCATCGCCCGCGCCGTGGTGGTGGCGGCTCCTGCCGACATGCCGCCGCTGATGCGCCTGCACGGCGCAGCTTATGCCACGGCCTTGGCCGAGTATTTCCGCGCCCAGGGCAAGGACGTGCTGTTGCTGATGGATTCGGTCACCCGTTACGCCATGGCGCAGCGTGAAATCGCACTGGCCATTGGTGAGCCGCCGGTGACCAAGGGCTATCCACCCTCGGTGTTTGCCCGTCTGCCACAGTTGATTGAACGGGCCGGTAATGCGGCAAATGGCGGCGGCTCGATTACCGGCTTTTATACCGTTCTGTCCGAAGGCGACGACCAGCAAGACCCGATTGCCGACTCGGCACGGGCCATTCTGGATGGTCACTTCGTGCTGTCGCGCGAGCTGGCCGAAGCAGGGCACTACCCAGCCATCGACATCGAACAGTCCATCAGCCGGGTGATGGTGGATGTAGTGCCGCCCAAGCAGATGGATCAGGCACGCTACTTCAAGCAGCTGTACTCACGCTACCAGCGCAATCGCGACCTGATCAGCGTGGGGGCTTATGTGCCGGGTTCCGACCCGGTACTGGACGAGGCCATGCGTCGCCAGTTGCAGATGACCAGCTTCCTCACCCAGCCCATGCATGAATCCCAGGACTACACCACCAGCCAGTTGCAACTGGAAAGCGTGCTGGCGTAAGGCGCTTAGGCCATGGCACAGAGCAAATACACCTTCCTGATCAAGCTGGCCGAGGACAAGCAGGCTGCGGCAGCCGAGCGCATGCGCCAGGCGCAGGCCAAGGTGCTGGACGCGATGAACCGGCAGGAACAGCTGGAAAATTTCCGCAATGAATACCGCGAGCGGCTGACCACCGGTGGCATGAAGGGCATGAGCATTGCCCAGTGGCAGGACTTTCAGAAATTCCTGGGCCGGCTGGACGAAGCCGTGCGCATCCAGCAGGGCGATACCGAATTTGCCAAGCAGCGCTTCATCATGGAGCGACAAGCCTGGCGCAACGAGCACAAAAAGCTCAAGGCCTACGAAAAACTGCTGGAACGGGAACTGGAGCGCGAGCAGCTGGTACAGGCCCGCCGCGAACAAAAAACGACGGATGAATTTGCCACCCGTCGTTTCTGGGACCAGACCCACGGCGACGATTGAGTCGCACCTGCAGGGTCTTTGCACTCAGGCCGGCAGCAAATGCGCCCGGCCCTGCACGGCAATCCCCACCATGCTGCCCGGAGAGGGCAGATTCCAGCTGCTGGTGCGCAATTGCAGCACGGTATTGTCGTGCGGTAATTGCAGGTCGATCAGGCTGTCATGGCCACCGAAATCACACTCCAGCACGCGTGCCTGTGCCTGGGATTGCTGACTGCCTGCCATTTGCAGTTCCAGCTGTTCCGGCCGCAGCATGATGCGCCCCTGGCCGCTGAACTGGCTGTCATTCACTGCAATCGCGCCCAGCCCACACTCGGCCTTGCCCTGATGAATATGCGCCGGCAGGATGACCGCCTCGCCCAGAAACAGCGCCGTGGCTTCATCGGCAGGTTGGCTGTACAGCTGTTGCGGGCTGCCGGACTGAATCAGCCTTCCCTGACGCATTACCGCCAGCTGGTCGGCAAAGGACAAGGCCTCGGCCTGATCGTGAGTGACCAGAATGGCGGTGATGCCGGCATCACCCAGCAGTTGCGCCACCATCTTGCGCATGGCGGCACGCAATCCGGTATCCAGCGCCGAGAACGGTTCGTCCAGCAGCATCAGCCGTGGTTGCTGGGCCAGTGCCCGCGCCAGCGCAATACGCTGCTGCTGGCCACCGGATAGCTGATGCGGCCAGCGTTGCAGCATGGCCTGGTCCAGCGCCACCATGTCCAGCAGCTCGGCAATGCGCCGATTGCGTGCTTCGCCTTTGAGTGTCAGGCCGAAACCGATATTGTCCGCCACCGTCAGGTGGGGAAACAGCGCGCCATCCTGGGCCACATAACCGATGCCGCGCAAATGGGCGGGCAGGGCCCGGCCATCGGCTGCCAGTGTTTGCCCGTCCAGGGTGATGCTGCCCTGGTCCGGGTGTTCGAAACCGGCAATCATGCGCAGCAAGGTGGTCTTGCCCGAGCCGGACGGGCCGACAATGGCGACGCGACTGGCTGCCGTGCAGCTCAGCGATACATCCTGTACCGCCTGGGTGGCGCCGTAGTGTTTGCTCAGGTGTTGCAGGTGCAGGGAAGTCATCGTCCGGCACTCCGTTTGGAATGGTCATGCAAAAGCCAGGTGAGTGGCAGCGATAGCAGCACCATCAGCAAGGCATAAGGTGCGGCCATGATGTAGTCGATTTCACTGGTCATCGCCCAGAAGCCCGTGGCCAGCGTGCGCGTGCCATTGGGTGCCAGCAGCAAGGTGGCTGTCAGCTCGTTGCTGATGGCCAGGAACACCATGGCAAGGCCTGCCGCCGCGCCCGGCGCAGCCAGACGCAAGGTGACCCGGCGCAAGGCCTGCCCCGGTGTGCTGCCCAGACTGCCCGCTGCCTGTTCCAGCTCGGCCGGTGCCTGGGCAATGCCGGCCCGCAGGCTGACCAGCGCGCGGGGCAGAAACATCAGCAGATAAGCCAGCAAGATGGTGAAGATGGTCTGGTAGAGCGGCCGGGCGTAATGGATGGTGATGGTGACCAGAGCCAGCGCGGTGACTATGCCGGGCAGGGCGCTGGTGATGTAGTTGCAGCCCTCCTGCAGCCTTTGCAAGCGACTGACAGCACGCACCGACAACCAGGCCAGCGGCACGGCGGCCACCACGGTCAGTACGGCACCAAGCGCACCCAGCTGCACCGTCTGTTGCAGTGCAGGCCACAGGCTGTCGTTTTGCCAGGCTTCAATGCCACCTTTCCACAGCCAGTGACCCAGGGTGATCAGCGGCACCCCCAGGCTCAGTGCGGCGGATAGCAGGCACAGCAGCAAGGCCGGCAGTGTCCATGCACCCAGACGAACCGGGGTGATCTGCCGCGCCGAGCCGGAACCCAGCCGGGCGTAGCGTGCATTGCCGCGTGTTCCCGCCTCCAGCCACAGCAGGCCCAGACAGCACAGCGCCAGTACACCGGCCAGCATATTGGCTGCCGGGCCGTTAAAGCTGGACTGGAACTGATCGAAGATGGCGGTGGTGAAGGTGTCAAAGCGCAACATGGCGTACAGGCCGTATTCGGCCAGCAGGTGCAGGCTGATCAGCAGGCCGCCGCCCCAGATGCCCAGCTTGAGTTGCGGCAGGGTAACGCGCCGGAACACCGCTAGCGGAGTCAGGCCCAGCGAGGCTGCGCTGTCTTCCAGTGCCGGGTCCATGCGGCGCAAGGCGGCGGTAACCGGCAGGTAAATGAATGGCGTGTAGGCAATCACCGACAGCAGCACAGCCGCGCTGACGCCATTGAAAGCAGGCAGCAGGCTGATCCAGGCATAGCTATGCACAAAGGCGGGCACGGCCAGCGGGGCCACCGCCAGAGCGCGCCAGCAGCCACGTGCCGGCAGGGTGCTGCGTTCGGTCAGCCAGGCCAGGCTGACGCCCAGCAGCGTGCACAGCGGCACGGTCAGTACTACCAGCAAACTGGTATTGAACAGCAGTTCGGCCACCCGTGGCCGGAACACCAGTTGTACGACGGTGCTCCAGCCGGTCTGGATGGAAATGGCCACAATGAACACCACCGGCAACAAGGCCAGCAGTGAAACCAGCAAGGAGCTGCCTTGCAGCCAGAGCGGCACTTGCCGCCCCGGCCGACGCAGTCCTGCCGTGCTGGTCGGGCTGTCATGGGCGGCCAATCCGCCCTGTGCAGTACGGGAAGACGATGTCGTCATGTGTTTACAGCAAACCTGCCTGTGTCATCAGTTCTACCGTCTTGCGGCTGTTCAGGCGGGAAGCGTCGATTCTGGGTGCGTCCAGATCCTTCAGCGGAACCAGCTTGGGATTGGACTGCGCGCCCTGGCCGACTGCATATTCAAACGAATTTTCGGTGCGCAGGATGTTCTGGCCACCCTTGCCGGTCACCCACTTCAGGAAGGCCTGGGCCTCTTCCTTGTGCTTGCTGGAAGCCAGCACCGCACCGCCGGAGATGCTGACAAACGCACCCGGGTCTTGCTGCTTGAAGTAGTGCAGGGCGGTGTTCTTGCTGTTTTCGCCGGTCTTGTTCTGATCGCCGAAGTAGTAATAGTGATAAATCACCCCGCCGTCGATCTGGCTGGCATTCACCGCTTTCATCACCACGCTGTTGCCCTTGTAGGGCTGAGCGTTGGTTTTCATGGCTTTCAGCCAGGCCAGCGTGGCCGCTTCACCCTTTTGTTCCAGCAAGGCACTCACAATCGCCTGGAAGTCGGCACCGGCCGGTGCGGCGCCCCAGCGGCCTTTCCATTCCGGTTTGGCCAGGTCCAGCATGGACTTGGGCAGCTCTTTCGGGGTCAGGCGGTTCTTGTTGTAGACAAAAACGGTGGAGCGGGCGGCAATGCCTACCCAGCGGCCATGAGCAGGGCGGAAGGCAGGGTCTACCTGAGCGGTGGTGGTCGGGGACAGCGGGGCCAGCAGCTTGGCATTATCCACCAGCACCATGGCCGGGGAGTTTTCGGTCAGGAATACATCCGCCGGCGAGGCCGCGCCTTCCTGCACGATCTGGTTGCCCATTTCACTGTCACTGCCATTGCGCACGGTAACCTTGATGCCGGTTTCCTTGGTAAAGCCTTCCACCCAGGATTTGGTCAGGCTCTCATGCTGGGCGTTGTATACCACGATACCTTCGGCACTGGGGGCGGCATGTACGGTGGCGGCAAACAGACTGGACAGCAGCAGGGCGGTGGTGATGCGTGCAAATGGACGGGACATCGGGCTGATACTCCTTGCATTGTTCAACAGGCAAAGCAGTGCGGTAAGGTTGGACCGCGACTGGATGAAGACCGGATTGTAATGCAAAGGATAATGATTCGCATTAATTATGTGAGCCGATGTCTGCCTTTACTGGCAGGGTGAATCTCCCTGGCATGTAAATTGCTGCTTAGCCTCCATCTCTTCAGGGGGTTTAGGCCATGACAATTACTGTAGTTCCGGCGAGCAATGCCAAGGCAATCATGCCCAGCAGCAATGCCGACACTGCCACACAAGATGCAGGCGGCCTGTTTGCCAGCTTGCTCGGCGCGCAATTGGTCAGTCTCAATCCTGTACTTCCAGGCCAGGGAGATGGTAGTGGTGGCAACGGGAAATCCAGTCAGGACAAGGATTCCACCGCCAAGGACGACACGGCTGCCACCGATAATTCCGCCAATATGTTGCTGGCAGCCATGCCCATGTTGCAGGCCGGCTTGCCCACCCCGCCAGTACAAGACAAGCCGCAGGTCAGCACCACGGCCACCGACATCAGCAACAGCATGGTGAAGGACATCGCACTGGAGGCGGCCCTGCCAACAGCGGCAGCAGGCAAGCACGCTAATGGCCTGCAAGCGCAAGAATTGCCGGGCAAGGATGCCGCAGCACTGCAATTCTTGCCGCCGTCTGCCGATCAGCTGGCCGCCAGTCAGGCCGCCAATCAGAATAATCAGCAGGTGCAGCAAGTCAGCCAGACCAAAACCCTGACCATTTCCCAGCCGATGACCGATCCGAACTGGTCCAAGGCGCTGGGCGATCAGGTGATGTCCATGGTCAGCATGAAAATGGACAAGGCCACCATCCAGGTCAATCCGCCGCAACTGGGGCCGGTGGAGGTGACGCTCAAGATGAATGGCAACGACCAGGCGCAGGTACTGTTTACCTCGGCAGTGCCGGCAACGCGTGAAATTCTGGAAAACAACATGCCCAAACTGGTTTCCATGATGGCTTCCAGTGGTATAGCTCTTGCCGATGCACAGGTTTCCAGCGGACAATCCGGGAATCGGCAACAGCAATTCAATCAAAACCAGAATGGCCGCCGCCAGAATGCCGCTGGCAACGATGAGGACGATACTCTGGCTGCCATCACGTCCGCACGCGGGATACTCAGTATCTTTGCTTGATATGGCTCACAAGGGGGCTCTGTTCAGTTCGTGCGGAAATCTGGAAAATAAAATAAGGAAATGGCTTAAGCTTTCCTTATAAACCTAACCGACGGACTGAATACCCATGGCAGAAGACAAAAAAGCGGACAAGGCGGACAAGGGCGAGAAAAAGGCAGGTGGTGGCAACAAGCTGATGCTGGTGGTGGTCATCCTGCTGGTATTGGTTCTCGCTGGCATGGGTGGTCTTGCCTATGTGATGTTCACCAACATGAACAAGCCGCATGACGCTGCCCAGACCGAGCAGACCAAGGAAAAACCGAAGAAAAAGCATGAAGGTCCGCCGATCTTTGAAAAAATCGATACCTTCGTGGTGAACCTGTCCGGTGGTGACGGCAGCCTGCTGCAAGTGGACATGCAGGCTGAGCTTGGCGATGAAGAAGCCAAGAAGAAGTTTACCGATTACATGCCGAAGATCCGCAGTGCGCTGATCCTGTTGCTGTCTTCCAAGACTGCAGCAGAATTGTCCAGCCCGGACGGCAAGGTCAAGCTGAAGGCCCAGGTCAAGCAGATCATCAACGAATCGATGGATTCCGGCGAAGAAGAGCTGGTTCAGAGCGTACTGTTCACTTCCTTCATCATTCAGAAGCAGTAAAGCGATGGGCGACGATATCCTGTCCCAGGAAGAGGTGGATGCCCTGCTCAGGGGCGTCACCGGCGAGGACGAAGATGATGATGGCGCGCAGGACTCACAGGGAGTCCGCGGCTATGATATTGGCCGGCAGGAGCGCATTGTGCGCGGCCGTATGCCAACGCTGGAAATCATCAACGAACGTTTCGCCCGTAACCTGCGTATAGGCTTGTTCAACTTTATCCGGCGCAATGCGGAAATATCCGTCGGGCCGGTGCGCGTACAGAAATACAGCGAATTCATTCGCAACCTGGTGGTGCCCACCAACCTGAACCTGGTACATGTCAAACCGCTGCGTGGTACCGGCCTGCTGATCTTCGATCCGGATCTGGTATTCCTGATCGTGGATAACCTGTTCGGTAGCGATGGCCGTTACCATGTACGGGTGGAAGGCCGGGACTTTACCCCGACCGAGCAGCGCATCATCCGGCGCTTGCTGGAAGTGGTGTTCACCGAATGCCAGAAGGCATGGGAACCGGTGCACCCCATCGAGTTCGTCTACCTGCGTTCGGAAATGAATACCCAGTTTGCCAACATCGCCACGCCAACCGAAGTGGTGGTGGCCATGACCTTCCATATCGAACTGGGTGCCGGTGGCGGCGACTTCCACATCTGTCTGCCTTATTCCATGGTGGAACCCATTCGCGATGTGCTGTCCAGCACCATGCAGGCAGACCGGACGGAAGTGGACAATCGCTGGGTCAGCCTGATGACCCATCAGGTACAGGCGGCCGAGGTGGAACTGGTAGCCACCCTGGCGGAAACCAAGGTCACGCTGGGGCAGATTCTCAATTTGAAAAACGGTGATGTCGTGATGCTGGAAGTGCCGGAGGCCGTGGTGGTGGATGTGTCCGGCATACCGGTTCTGGAGTGTCATTATGGTACCGTGCAGGGCCGTTACGCCCTGAAGGTAGACAAGGTATTGGCCGGGGCTGGCGAGTTCGCCGAGCCCGCAGGAGAAAGCAAGCAATGACTGAGCAGCTAGAAGAAGGTCAGAACCCGGGGGCGGGTGAGGAAGAGGTATCAATGGATGACTGGGCTGCCGCCATGGCAGAACAGGAAACCACCGATGCCGCGCAGGCCGACAATGTGCAGCCGGCTACCAACCTGTTTCAGGAGCTGGGCAGCGGTGAAGCCGCGCTGAATGTCCCCAGCAACCTGGACATGATTCTGGATATTCCGGTCCAGCTGACGGTGGAGCTGGGCCGGACCAAAATTGCCATCCGCAACCTGCTGCAACTTGCGCAGGGTTCGGTGGTGGAGCTGGACGGGCTGGCAGGCGAGCCGATGGACGTGCTGGTCAATGGCTGCCTGATCGCCCAGGGCGAAGTGGTGGTGGTGAACGACAAGTTCGGTATCCGCCTGACCGACATCATTACCCCGGCGGAACGCATCCGTCGCCTGCAAAAATAATGCGGACAACCATCAGACCTGCTGCGGTGATGCTGGCCGCCTGCTCGGCCATCGCCCAGGCCGGGACGCTTGCATCTCAACCACTGGTCGTTGCCAGCAGTCCCACGCCGGTCAGCAGCCTGTTGCAGGTCATTCTTGGTCTGGCTGTGGTGCTGGCTGCCATTGTCGGTCTGGCCTGGCTGTTCCGCCGCATGTCCGGTGGCATGCTGGGCGGCAGCAACCGCTTGCGCGTGGTCAGCGGCGTGCTGGTGGGGCAGCGTGAAAAGGTGGTGATTGTCGAGCTGGAAGGCGAATGGCTGGTATTGGGTGTCACCAGTCATAGTGTCAACCTGCTGACCAAGATGGACCGCCCGCCCGATGCCGGGACTGATGTCGTGCAGCCTGGCGAACCCTTCGCCCGCTGGCTGAAGGCGGCCATGGAAAAGGGCCGTCAGAAATCCGAAGCCGTAAACAGATAATGAAATTCACATCTCGCGTGTTGCCCTGGCTGCTGCTGGGGCTGCCCATGCTGGCACAGGCTGCCGGCCTGCCCTTGATGACCAGTACCCCGGGTGCCGGTGGCGGTCAGAATTATTCCCTGTCCTTGCAAATGCTGTTGTTCATGACAGCGCTGGGTTTCATCCCGGCCATGCTGTTGATGACCACCGCATTCACCCGCATCGTCATTGTGCTGTCCCTGCTGCGCCAGGCCATGGGCGTAACCCAGTCGCCACCCAATCAGGTGATTCTGGGCTTGTCGCTGTTCCTCACCCTGTTTGTGATGGGGCCAACGTTTGATCAGGTGTACAACAAGGCCTGGGCGCCATTCTCGGACGACAAGATCAGCTTCAACCAGGCGGTGGAAGAGGCTAGCAAGCCGATGAAGGCTTTCATGCTCAGCCAGACCCGCGAGAAGGATCTGGCCTTTTTCATCGAGATTTCCCGCTCGGAAAAACCAGCCACCAAGGCTGATGTTTCCATGAAAACGCTGATTCCGGCCTATGTCATCAGTGAGCTGAAAACCGCGTTCCAGATCGGCTTCATGGTGTTCATCCCCTTCATGATCATTGACCTGGTGGTGGCCAGCATCCTGATGGCCATGGGGATGATGATGGTGTCACCGGTCACCATATCCTTGCCGTTCAAGCTGATGCTGTTTGTGCTGGTGGACGGCTGGACCCTGCTGATGGGTTCGCTGGTGCAAAGCTTTTATACGGGCTAGGCATGGAATTCCACCCCATTACGCCGGACATGCTGCCGCTGTGTCATGCCTTGTGTGCCGATTGCATAGCCGCCTTGCCGGATGAGGCTTACCCCTTGGCGGCCCGCCTGGCCTGGGCCGGTATCTGGGATGATGAAACCGCTTCAGCCTGGGCTGCGCGCCTGTCCGCTAGCTGGAGCGTTGCTGTCAGTGCGGCTGGTGAGTTGCTGGGTTTCGCCTGGCTGACCCATGCCGGAGAGTTCGACATGTTGTATGTGGCGCCTGCTGCGCAGCGACGCGGGCTCGCCATGCAAATGATCCAGCAGCTGGAAGACGTGGCGGCACAGGCCGGGCTTGTGGCCCTGCATGCCTGGGCCAGTCATGCAGCCCGGCCAGTATTCGAACAGGCGGGATATGCGGTGTTGCGCGCCAATACCGTGATGCGCGATGGCGAAACGCTGGAAAACTGGCTGATGGCCAAAGGCGGCTGGCAGGAGCCTGCCGACGCAAGGAGAGAATCATGAGTCCGGAACTGGTCATCAACCTGGTGCAGAACGCACTGTATATCCTGATCATCGTCTCGGCACCGGTGCTGCTGGTGTCACTGGTGGTGGGCCTGTTGGTCAGCGTGTTGCAGGCTGCCACGCAAATCAATGAAATGACGCTCACCTTCATTCCCAAGCTGCTGGCCATGTTTCTGGTGCTGGTGCTGGCTGGGCCTTGGATGCTCAATACCCTGGTGGAATACACCACCCGGCTGTTCCAGAGCATTCCCAGCGTGATTGGCTGACGTCACACCTCATGTTCAGTATTTCTGATGCACAGATCAGTGCGCTGGTTACGATGTTTGCCTGGCCCTTTGCCCGCATCATCGGCCTGTTCCTGGTGGAGCCCTTGTATGCCTATCGCGGTGTACCGCGCCGTTTCAAGGCCGGTTTCGCGCTGATGCTCACCGTGCTGGTGGTGCCATTGCTGCCACCGGTGCCAGCCGTGCCGGTATTTTCCGCAGCAGGCATTGCCATTTTGTTCCAGCAATTGCTCATTGGCCTGGCCATGGGCTTTGTCATGCGGCTGACCATGACCGCGGTGGAAATGGCCGGTTTCATCATGGGTGCGCAAACCGGCCTGGGCTTTGCCATGTTTTTCGATCCCATGCACGCAGCGCAGGTGCCGGTGGTGTCCCAGCTGCTGTCCATGTTTGTCTTCCTGCTGTTCCTCACCTTTGACGGTCATCAAGTCGTCATTTCCACCCTGGTGGAAAGCTTTCAGGTGCTGCCCATTGGCATGAGCATGCCGTCCCAGGGGTTGAAGGCGCTGGTGTTATGGGGCAGTCACATCATTTCCTGGGGTATCTGGCTGTCCATGCCGGTGATTGCCGCCTTGCTGGTGACCAACCTCGCCATCGGCGTGATGACCCGTGCAGCACCGCAGTTCAATATTTTTACCTTTGGTTTTCCGCTGACCTTGATGATTGGTTTCATCACCATTTATCTGACGTTGCCGCTGATGGTGCCGGCCATCGAACAGATATACGGTCAGGCCTTCACCTTCATGTTGGCCATGCTGAAGGCGAAATAGCTTTCTGCTAGAATAGCGTCCAAATTTTCCAGCATTAAACCGGCCCGGTGACGGGCCACACCAGATTGAGGCAATTATGGCAGGTCATAGCAAATGGGCGAACATCCAGCACCGCAAGGGTCGTCAGGATGCCAAGCGTGGCAAGATCTTCACCCGTCTGATCAAGGAAATCACCGTTGCTGCCAAGATGGGCGGCGGCGATGTCAACATGAACCCGCGTCTGCGTCTGGCAGTGGACAAGGCCAAGGCCGAATCCATGCCCAAGGACAATATCGATAACGCCATCAAGCGCGGTACCGGTCAGCTCGAAGGCGTGGATTATGTCGAGTGCCGTTACGAAGGTTATGGCATTGGTGGCGCTGCCGTGATGGTGGACTGCCTGACCGACAACAAGACCCGTACCGTGGCCGATGTGCGTCATGCCTTCTCCAAGTATGGCGGCAATATGGGCACCGACGGCTGTGTGGCCTTCCAGTTCAACCATTGCGGTTTCCTGGTGTTTGCTCCGGGTGTTGACGAAGACGCACTGATGGAAGCCGCACTGGAATGCGGTGCCGAAGACGTGATCACCAATGATGACGGCTCCATCGAAGTCATCACCGGCCCCTACGAATTCAGCGATGTGAAACAGGCGCTGGAAGACAAGGGCTTCAAGGCGGAAATGGGCGAAGTCACCATGAAGCCGCAGAACGAAACCGAACTGGCCGGCGAAGACGCCATGCGCATGCAAAAGCTGCTGGATGCGCTGGAAGACCTGGACGACGTGCAGGACGTGTACACCTCGGCCACCCTGCTGGATTGATGGTCTGATGCCATACGGCAAGGCTTGCCCACGGGCAAGCCTTTTTCATGCCTGCCATTTACTGATTGTCAGCATCGGCAGCGCTGTCGCAGCAGTGTAAACTGCAGCCATGCCGGGATGTTGGCCGGTTCAAGTCATGCGAAAGAGTCATCATGTACCAGAGTCATGCCGAACGCCGTACGCGTCTGATGCAGCAGATGGGGGAGGGCATTGCCATCCTGCCCACCGCACCCGAAGTGGTGCGCAATGCCGACAGCCACTACCCCTACCGGGCGGACAGTCACTTTCTGTATCTGACCGGCTTTGCCGAGCCGGAAGCCGTACTGGTGCTGGATGCCGGTGCCGGCAAATCCATCCTGTTCTGCCGGGAAAAGAACCTGGAACGCGAGGTGTGGGAAGGTTTTCGCTTTGGCCCGGACGGCGCGCGTGAAGCTTTCGGCTTTGATGAAGCCTATCCCCTCGGTGAGCTGGATATCCGCCTGCCCGACTTGCTGAGCGGCCAGAAATCGCTGTGGTGGAATGTCGGCCGTCAGCCCGCTTTCGATGTGCGGGTGAATGGCTGGCTGGACGCCGTGCGCCAGCGTTACCGCAGTGGTGAGCAGCCGCCCGCGATATACCACGACCTGCTGGTATTGCTGGATGAAATGCGCATGATCAAGGACGCTGGCGAACGCGCTACCTTGCGCCGGGCCGGACAGATTTCCGCCCAGGGCCATATCCAGGCCATGCGTGCCACCCGGCCGGGCATGATGGAATACCAGGTGGAAGCGGAAATCCTGCACACCTTCATTCGCAATGGTGCACGCTACCCCTCCTACGAAAGCATCGTGGCTGGCGGTGCCAATGCCTGCACCCTGCATTACGCGGCCAATAATGCCCGGCTGAATGATGGCGATCTGCTGCTGATTGACGCCGGTTGCGAACTGAACGGCTATGCCGGCGATATCACGCGCACCTTCCCGGTCAACGGCAAATTCAGCCCGGCCCAGCGCGATGTCTACGAAATCGTGCTGGCTGCGGAACTGGCCGGCATTGCCGCGGTCAAGCCTGGGGCAGTCTGGAACGAGCCGGGCGATGCCGCGCTCAGGATACTGGTGCAAGGCATGCTGGACCTGAAGCTGCTTGACGGCAGCGTGGACGGGGTGATCGAATCCGGCGCCTTCCGCCAGTTCTACATGCATGGCATCGGCCACATGATCGGCCTTGATGTCCATGACGTCGGCCAGCGCAAGCAAGGTGGCCAGTGGCGTACCTACCAGCCCGGCATGTGCACCACCATCGAACCCGGCCTGTATATCCGCCCGGCTCCGAATGTACCGGCTGCGCTGCACAATATCGGCATCCGCATCGAAGACGATGTGCTGGTGACTGAAACCGGGCACGAGGTGTATACCGCCGACGTGCCCAAAGAAATCGATGCAATTGAAATCCTGATGCAGGGTGTCTGAACATGAAGAAGACAGACAGACAACACAGCCGCGACTGCGGCCACGATGGAGGCGAACACGCCGACATCATTATTGTGGGCGGGGGGCCGGTAGGCGCGCTGGCCGCACTGCGCTTTGCCGCCGCCGGACGGCGGGTGCTGCTGGTGGAAGCCCGCGCCAAGGATGCGCCGCTGACCGATGCGCGCGCGCTGGCACTGTCCTGGTATAGCCGGGAAGCGCTGGCAGCTTCCGGCGCATGGCCGGAGGACTTGTCCGCCAGCCAGATCGACAGCGTGCATGTGTCGCAGCAGGGGGCGTTTGGCCGTACCCGGCTGGATGCGGCTGATCTCAAGCTGCCGCATCTGGGCGTGGTGGTGGATTATCCGGCGCTCACCCTCGCCATCAATGCCCGGCTGGAGCAAGCCGGGGTGCAAGTGTGGTGGGAAACCCGCGTGGAGGCGGTCAACAGCATGGCCTGCTATGCCACGGTGAAAACCAGCGGTGTGCATGGCGATATCAGCCTCACTGCCCGTCTGGTGGTGCTGGCTGAAGGCGGTGCGCTGGCGGACAGCCTGCCCGGTATCAAGCGTCTGGTGCATGACTACCAGCAATGCGCGGTACTGGCCGAAGTCAGCACCGAACAGCCGCCGGCCGGTGTGGCGTATGAACGCTTCTCGAAGCAAGGGCCGTTTGCCCTGTTGCCACACGGTGACAATTACATGCTGGTGTGGACACGTAGCCACGACGACGCCAAGGCCTTGCAACAAGCGCCGGATGAACAGGTGATGGCCGAGTTGCAGCAAGCCTTTGGCGAGCGCCAGGGCAAGGTGCTGTCCATCGGCCCGCGTGCCAGCTTTCCGCTGGCACTGCGCCAGGTCAACCGTGTCAGCAGTGGTCGGGTGGTGCTGATTGGCAACGCGGCCCAGACCATGCATCCGGTGGCGGCGCAGGGCTTGAACCTCGGCCTGCGTGATGCCATCGGCCTGACCGATGCCCTGAACGAGGTCAGCGATCCGGGCGATGCAGCTGCCTTGGCGGTATATGCCGCCAGCCGTAAACTGGACAGCCATGCCGTGGTGGGTTTCACCCATGGCCTGATCAAGCTGTTTGATGGTGACTCGGCCCTGGTCAGCGCCTTGCGCGGCGTGGGCATGAGCACGCTGGACAGTGTGCCGCCCCTGCGCCGTGCATTTGCCCGCCATCTGGTATTCGGGCTTTAGGAAAGCAATACATGACACAGTACGACGTCATCATCGTTGGTGGTGGCCTGGTAGGTGCCAGCCTGGCACTGGCGCTGGCAGATAGCGGACGCAAGATTGCCTTGCTGGAAGGCTCAGACGCACGCTTTGAAGATCTGGAGCAGGGCTGGGATGCTCGCATTTACGCTGTCAGCCCGCTTAACCGCCGTTTTCTGGAACAACTGCAAGCCTGGCCCGACATGTCCCGCGTCGGCACCATCGCCAGCATGGATGTCTCTGGCGATGCCGGTGGCCGCATCCAGTTTGCCGCCAGCGATGCCGGTGCCAGCGCCCTGGCCTGGATTGTGGAAAACCGCTGGTTGCTGGCCAGCCTGTGGCAGCGGCTGGCTGCCAGCCCGGTCAACTGTCTGACAGGTGTGCGACCTGCCTCACTCTCCACCACCGCCAGCACGGCCAGCCTGACGCTGGACGATGGCCGGGTACTGCAAGCCAGCCTGGTGGTAGGGGCCGACGGGGCCAATTCCTGGGTGCGCAGCCAGACCGATCTGGCCGCCAGCATCAAGCCTTATGGCCAAAGCGGAGTGGTGGCCAATTTCAGCTGCGAAAAGCCGCATGGCAACATTGCCCGCCAGTGGTTCACTGGCGACAGCATTCTGGCCTGGCTGCCCATGGCAGGGAATCGCATTTCCATGGTGTGGTCTACTGCCAAGCCTGATGAACTGATGGCTTTGTCCCCCGAGCAACTGTGTGCCCGCGTGGCGGCAGCCGGCAATCACCAACTGGGGCATCTGGGCCTGCTTGGCCCGGCGGCAGCGTTCCCGCTGCGGCTGATTCAGCCCGCGGCTGTGGTCAGCCAGCGCTTGGCGCTGGTAGGCGACGCCGCCCATACCGTGCACCCGCTGGCCGGGCAGGGTGTCAACCTGGGCTTTCAGGATGCGGCGCAACTGGCCGCCTTGCTGCAATCACCGGGTGATGCTGGCGACTGGATGCTGTTGCGTCGTTACGAGCGCGAGCGGCGCGAAGCGGTAAAAACCATGCAGTTCACCTGTGACGGCCTGTACCGGCTGTTCCATACCCAACATGTGCCCGGCCTGTCCTGGCTGCGCAATACCGGCCTGAGCCTGACTAACCGGCTGACCCCGCTCAAGCGTCAGTTCGCCCGTCATGCCATTGGCTTCTGAACCCGAGGATATTGAATGAACACCACTGTAAAAGCGCTGGCGCTGGCTGGCACCCTGTTGCTCACCATGACGGCCTGCAATGCCAATGCCACCTCCACTGGCACCGAGCAGGTACAGAAAGCCTTCACCACCCGCTTCCCCAATCGTCAGGTGCTCAGTGTCAGCGAAACGCCGGTAAAAGGCATTTTTGAAGTGGTGGTGAAGGGCAAGCAGATTGTCTACACTGATGCTTCGGCCAAATACCTGTTCGTTGGCGACCTGATTGACGCCGATGCCAAGGCCAGCCTGACTGAAAAGAAAATGGCCGAGCTCAATCACGTGGATTTCAACAAACTGCCACTGCAGTACGCCATCAAGGAAGTTCGTGGCAACGGCGCACGCAAGCTGGCGGTGTTTACCGACCCGGACTGCCCGTACTGCAAGCAGCTGGAACGTGAAAGCCTGCCGGGCATCAACAATGTCACCATTTACACCTTCCTGTACCCGCTGGCCCAGCTGCATCCGGATGCACCGCGCAAGGCCCGTCAGATCTGGTGTTCTAAGGACAGGCTGAAAACCTGGACTGCCTTCATGCGCGATGGCCAGGAGCTTACCGGCAGCGACAAGTGCGATACCAGCGCGCTGGACAAGGTGGAAGCGCTGGGTGACGAGCTGGGCATCACCGGCACGCCGGGCTTACTGTTTGCAAATGGCCGTCTGGTGCCGGGAGCCATTGCCAAGGAAGACATCGAAAAGCTGCTGGATGCCAAGTAAACGTCCTGCCAGCATTCCTTTGGCATCATGAAGCTGCCTTTCGGGCTGCGCTGGCTGCCGGGGTCCTGGCACTGGTCTGCGCTTGGTGATGTAGACAGGCTGATGCTGGCGCTCAGCCTGTCCTTGCTGTTGCACGGCCCCTTGCTGTTGCGGTTGCTGCCGGATGGCAGCCCGCAAGGCAAGCCACAGCCCTTGCATGTGCGTTTACAAGGTCAGCCCACACCGCTAGCCAGGCCAGCACAGCCCGCACCACCCCACTTGCCGGTGGTGAAAAAACCGCAAGTCAGCCCGGAAATCATGACCGGACACAGCCAGCACCGCCTGCCTAAACAAGCCAGTGCTCCCCAGGCCTTGCCAGTTGAAACGCTGGCACAGCAAGCACCTGCCAGCGCACCGCAGGCCAGTCAGCCGGCTGTTGCTGCCGATCAGCCACTGCCAGTGCAGACTGCCATGCCGGCCACGACCGATACGGATGCGGATGCCCAGCAATTGGGGGTGGATGTCTACTATGCCGCTCGGCAGGTGGATGTGGTGGCGCTGGAGCAAATGCCCATCGTGCTGCTGGCCCCTTATGGCCTGGGCATGGACGATGTGGATGTCACCTTGCGGGTGTATATCAACGAGCAGGGTACGGTGGATGCCGTGCAACTGGTGTCTGCGCAGCCTGCAGGAGTGGAACAACCATTGATTGAAGTGTTCCGTCAGGCCAGGTTCTATCCGGCAGTGCGCGACGGCCGTGCGGTGAAAAGTTTCAAGCTGGTGCGCATCGGCCCGCAGGGTGACAGCGATGCCTCGGCTGCCCAGTGAGGGCGCATCAGTTCGTGGCAAGCGGTGGCAAGCACGCTTGCCGGTTTCATGCTAAATTCAGCCATCCCGGCCTTGCCGGGCAGGTCCGGCCCCAGTGGCAAGGACCGCTTACAGTACAGCGGAACATACCGCTTTTTTATCCGACCACGAAGGAAGAAACATGTCTGATCTGAATACACTGTTCACCCAGGCCCAGGCTGACGTTACCTCGCTGTCCGAACGTCCGGACAACCAGACCCTGCTGCAACTGTATGCGCTGTACAAGCAAGCGAGCGAAGGGGATGTATCCGGTGAGCGTCCTGGCATGATGGATTTCATCAACCGCGCCAAATACGATGCCTGGGACAAGATCAAGGGCATGGCCAGCGATGAAGCCAAACAAGGCTATATCGATGTGGTGCAAAAGCTGCTGGCTGAGTAATCCGCCGGGAGTAACAGGGATACCCCTGCTACCGGGCTATTACCCGGCAGATGGACGAAAAAAAACCGCTGACCCATTACATGGGCAGCGGTTTTTTACTGCTGTTTCCGTTCAGGAGGCTGCCTTGATGGCCTCAACCGGGTCGACAAAGGAATAACCCAGATCATCCGCCACGGCCTTGTAGGTGATCTTGCCGTGACAGACGTTCAGGCCGTTACGCAGGTGGGCATTATCCAGCAGGGCCTGACGCCAGCCCTTGTCTGCCAGCTCCAGAGTGAAGGGCAGGGTGGCATTGTTCAGGGCTTGGGTGGAGGTGCGTGCCACGCCGCCGGGCATGTTGGCAACGCAGTAATGCACGATGCCGTCTACCACGTAGATGGGGTCCTGATGTGTCGTTGCACGGCTGGTTTCAAAACAGCCGCCCTGGTCGATGGCCACATCCACCAGTACCGCACCGGGTTTCATATTGCCCAGCATCGCACGGGTTACCAGCTTGGGCGCGGCAGCACCCGGAATCAGCACGGCACCCACTACCATGTCCGCCTCGCGGATGGATTCGTCGATATTGGCGGTATTGGATACCAGAGTCTTGATGCGGCCGCCAAACACCATGTCGATTTCTTTCAGGCGCGGCAGGGACTTGTCCAGAATGGTGACATCGGCACCCAGCCCGGCGGCCATGCGGGCCGCATTCAGGCCGACCACGCCACCACCAATCACCACCACCCGTGCCGGGGCGACGCCGGGCACGCCGCCCAGCAATACACCACGGCCGCCCTGGGCTTTCTCCAGCGCATGGGCACCCGCCTGAATGGCCATGCGGCCAGCTACTTCCGACATCGGTGCCAGCAGCGGCAGGCCTCCGCGTTCGTCGGTGACGGTTTCATAGGCAATGGCCACCGCGCCGGATTCGGTCAGCAGCTTGGTCTGCTCCGGGTCCGGTGCCAGGTGCAGGTAGGTGAACAGGATTTGTCCCGGACGCAGCAGACGGCATTCCACCGGCTGAGGCTCTTTCACCTTGACCACCATCTCGGCGCGGGCAAAGACATCTTCGGCAGAGGACGCAATGGAGGCACCGGACTGTATGTATTGTTCGTCCGTAAAACCGATGGCGAGGCCAGCCTGGGTCTGCACCAGTACCTTGTGGCCATGGGCAACCAGTTCGCGCACGCCAGCAGGGGTGAGACCCACGCGGTACTCGTGGTTTTTGATTTCCTTGGGTACACCGATCAACATTACCGTCTCCTTCTGTTATTGGATGGAAGCAACAGCAAACGTCACGGGCAGGGGGTGAGCAGCCGGGCAAGACTGCCTGCACGACAAGCCGGGTTGATGGCGTCCAGACTCCCCGAAGGAGCCTGTTCCAAAGGCTGATTCCCGGCATTGATTGATTTGTAGTATATGGAGCACGGCTTGGTCTTATTCACTGTTGTTGAAAATATGGACAGTGAAATTTCATGTCTGAGTCAAAAAAATCAGTGATGAAATGCTGTTTTTACATGCGGCTGAAGCGGGCTTGATCATGGTCAAACAAAGTGTCCCGGCCCGGTACTTTTGCAGGTGTAAACAGTGCAATGCAGCATGAATGCGTGGTTGCTGGACAGCCCAGCCGGTGCAGCTGCCATGCAGGGTGGAACCGAACGGGCTACAGGAGGCGCAGCACGGATGGCAGCAGGCTGGCGCTAATTGAAACGGTAGCAGTCACCGCCGGCATGCTTGGCCAGATACATGGCCTGATCGGCTTCCTGCATCAGTGAATCGGCCGTGCTGTCGGGCCCGGCCAGGCTAAGACCGATGGAAATACCCACCTTGTAGGCATGGGTGCCGATGTGCAATGGCTCCTGCATGGCCTGAATGCATTTCTCTGCCACGGTGCGTACTGCTTCGGCCGCGTGCTCATCCAGATTGCACATCAACAGGACAAACTCGTCGCCACCAATACGCGCCAGGGTATCGGTCTCGCGTACGATGGCTTGCAGGCGGGCGGTCACCATGCGCAGGGCCTCGTCACCTGCCTCGTGCCCCATGCTGTCGTTGATTTGCTTGAAACCGTCCAGATCCATGAACAACAGGGCCAGATGGGTGCCGTGGCGGCGCGACTGCGCCAAAGCCAGTTTCAGGCGGTCTGCCAGCAGGCGGCGGTTGGGCAGGCCGGTCAGCGGGTCGTGATGGGCAATCCGCTCCAGCTGGCCTTGCTGTTCGTGCAATTTGCCCAGCAGGCGATTGAAGGCAGCAATCAGGTGGCCGACTTCATCATTGCGCCGGATCGACAAGGGAACTAGCGGGGTTTCGCCGCGCGTCATCCGCTCGGCATCTTCCGCTGCCTGAAACAGCGGACGCAGCACGAAATACATGCACAGGGTGGCCAGCATGGCAAACATCACGGTGGCAATGATGGCACCGCGCACGGCAAAGCCTTGCGCATGCCTTACCGTGGCAAAGGCTTCGCTGGCCGGCGTATGCGCCACTACCAGCCAGCCGGTACTGGCGACTGTTACTGTAGTGGACACTTCCTCCTCACCCCGCATGTTGGTGGTGATTTCCGTGCTGTGGTAGCTGCTCAGGGCGGTATCCTGCAGCGGGTTGACCCCGACAGGGGACAAGGGGCTCATGGTCAGTTGCTTCTGGGTATCGGCAACAAACATTTTGTCGCGTGGCGATAGCAGCAGGAATCCGCCCTTGCCATTGCCGATACGGGATTTCTGCATCACATCCAGAAAGCCGGGGGCGGACAGCGGAGTGATACCGACCAGGATGGCCGTCACCTGCATATTGTGGTCAAACAAGGGGGTGGCCATCGGCAGGATGGGAATGCGCAAGGCATAACCGGTCACCGGCTTGCCGATATAGCGTTTGCCTTGCTGGGCCGCGTGGATATAGTCGCGGTCCGTGTAACTGTGGTTCTGGCGTCCCGGTGCGGTAGGGTAATCTGCAATCACCCGGCCTTGGGCGGTGGTGACAAACAGGCCGCCGGGAAACAGGCTCTGGTAGCGGTAGTGCTGACGCAGCCAATCCTGCAGGGCGGCAGGTTGTTGCAGCAGTTGCTGTGGCAGGTCTGCGGCCAGTTGATCCAGCAGCGCCTCGCGCTGGGTGATTTTTTCATCGATATCACGCGCGACATAGCTGGCCAGCGTCTGTTGCTGTTCCTGCACCACGGTACTGAGGTCCTGGCGCAAAAAACTGCCCAGCGCAAAATAGCGCACCACCGTACCCAGGCTCACCAGGCAAACCACCATGATCACCAGACGGGTGATGATGCTGTCAAAAATACGGCGCAGGCTCATCAGTGCACGGAAGGTAAAGGAAATGACGGGCCAGTTTAACCGACGTCATTCCTCCCGTATATCGCCAATCCCCTTTTCTTTTTATGGATTTGTCATGCCTGTCGCAGTAAGGCGTCAGGCTTCCTTGCTGCCTTCCGTATCCGGCTCGGCCGGACTGCCGGCTGGCGGAATGAAAAACTGCAAGGGCTGGCGGATAAAGCGTTTGAACAGCAAGGGCAGCAGGGGCAATACCTGATGTCCGGAGAGCTTGCGCGACCGTAGCGCCACCCACAAGGCCAGAATGAAGCTGACTGCCAGGTTGGTCAGACCAATCAGCGCCACGCCGCCGGCAAAGAGTGCCATTTGCCCCAGCGGCAGCTGGAAATCCAGGGTTACCAAACCAAAAGCCAGGTTGGCGGCCGAGAAGGTAATGTGCCGGATGTCCAGCGGCAAACCCAGCATGATGCCGATGGTGCCGGTCAGGCCCAGAAACAGGCCGAAATAGAAGTTGCCGGCCAGTGCGCCCAGATTGTGTTCCACATAATGCCCCAGCTTCCAGGCGCGGTGCTTGCCCAGCAATCTGTTCAAGAGCGGGTGGTTGGCCAGCCGTTCCGGAATGCGCCGGTAAATGGCCTTGTTGTCGTAATAACCGGCAATCAGCCCGGACAGGAACAGGTAAACCCCGGCAATACCGGCATGCAGCAAGGCCAGGCTGTGCCACGGGTCCAGATCGTGCAGCAGGTGTGCTGCCTTTTCTGTCGACACCACCGGTGTACCGAACAAGGCCTGCCAGCCATAGGCAATCAGTGCGGCAGTGGGGATGGCCAGCAGCACATTACCCAGAATGGCGACAAACTGGGTGCGCATGACCTTGGTGACCAGTTCGGCCAGATCATCCAGTGCAACGCGGCTGCCGCTCTTTTCCTGCTGATGCAGCGCCGCAGCAATACGCGCTGCCGTCATGGCCGGTTGCTTGGTGGCAATGGTGAAGTGCAACAGCTGCACGATGATGAAGCCGATGGCGTAGTTCATGCCATAAGCCAGGCCTTCCCACAGCAAGGGCAGGTGAGCCTGGGCCAGCAGCAGCTTGATCAGCGCCATCACGCCGACAATCAGCCCGGCACCCATGGCCGCGCGCGCCATGCTGCTCCATTCCCGGCGTGTTTCGGCAATATAGTGCTCGCCATGGCGGCCGGCATGTTCGGTTACCTGCAGGGCCAGCAGTTCGGTATTGGATTTGAACACATCGCTGACGCTGTACTTGCGGTTTTCCGCCCGGGCAAAGTCCAGTAGCAGGTGGAACAGCGCAGGATTGCGCGCCGGGTCGTGATCCGGTTCCAGCAGGCACAGCAGGGCACGCAGGCGGTTCAGGCTTTGCAGCAGGCGCAGGGCCTGATAAGTGAGATTGACCGAGATGCCATTGCGCGAGGCATTCTTGCGGATCTTGCCCAGAATCAGCTCGCATTGCTCCAGCAATACCAGAATGTGCTTGTCGTCCTCCGCCAGCGCAGTGCCATCCGCCAGAGCCTGGCGATAGCTGTCGGCATAGCTCAGCACGGCGGCGTTCAGGTGCAGGAAGGGCGATTCGAAGCGTTCGATGTCCGGATACACCCGCACCAGTTCCGGCTCCAGGCCAATGGCCGTGACCCGCGCACTGAGGATTTGCACCGCCTCCACCATTTGCAGGCGGGTCTGGGTCCAGCCGGTGCGGTCTTGTTCTTCATGCCAGGCCATGGCTTGCCACAGCTGCTGCCAGGTGTCGTCCGGAATGCCGGCCAGCCAGACATGGTCCCGCTTCCAGCGGAACAGGCGGCCAAAGCGGTCTTGTAGCGAGTCTTCCCGTACCGGCATGGGCAGCAGCCGTTCACCCACCCGCTTGGACAGGGTGGAGAAAAAGCCGGTATTGGCGAGGATGCCGGACTCGGTATACAGCGGAATCTGACGGGTTTGGGTCAGTAACTCCAGCAAGGCGCTGCGCAAGGCCTGGCGGTAGTCGGCGTTGTGCTCCAGCAGCCAGCTGAGCGCACGCATGTTCATTACCGCCTGTTCATGCTTGTCGGCATGGGACGGGCGCAGCTGGCGCACCAGGTCGGCCAGGGCCGCACCCGGGGTGATGTTTCCCTGCTGCAGGTCGAAAAACAAGGTGTCTAGCGTGGTATGTGGCAAGGTGAACAGCGCTCCGTTGTTGGTGCCAGCCCGCGGGGCCGGGCAGTGTGGCATCAGGCCGTGTTGCAGCAGTTTCCTCTGCACAGCGCCGTGCAAAACAGCGCTGCTCTGAGGACTTGCCTGAGACATGGCTTGGCTGGGCAAGGGCTGGCAAAGGCAATATCAGACTATTCTTATGTTAATTCAGTTCAATCCAGAATTAATTAATCCGGATCGCGAGTGTCATTTTTCCGTTCAGCGTTCTGCAGCAAGAGTTTGCTGAATAATGGCCTGAACCGCCATGTGCTGCAATTTACGGCGGTTGGTAATGGCGTAATAGTGTTCTTCCACTCCACTGACTTGCCCCAGCAGGCCCAGCTTGCCGTTTCCGGTAATGTCATCAGCAGAAAATGCCGGTGCAGGAAACAGGCCCGCGCCTTGTTCACCAAAGGTTTGCAACAACGCGCCATCCTTGAATTCCCCCACGATTTCCGGCCGTATGCCCAGCTCGTCCAGCCAATGCTCCAGTTGTGCCCGCAGCACATTGTCACGGCTGGGGAGCAGCAAGGGCGCGCGGTGCAGGCTGTACGGGAAGTCCGCCTGGTAGCGCGCGGCCAGCTCTGGCGTGGCGTAGATCATCACCGGGCAGCGTGCCAGCAAATGCGATTGCATGGCTTGCTGTCCGGCTGCCGGGGCAGGGCGGTCGGCCAGTACCAGATCCAGGCTATGGCTGGCCAGCTCATGCAGCAATTGATCGAACGCACCTTCGGTACATTGCAGCCGCAAGCGCTGCGGCAAGGCCAGCGCCGGTTGGAGCAGGCGATAGGCAATGCTTTTGGGGAGCACATCGCTGACTCCGCTGCTCAGGCGCAGGGTGTTGTCCAGTTGTTCGTCAGCCAGCAGCTCCTGCAACTCCTCGCCCAGCTGGAAGATGCGGTCAGCATAGGTCAGTGCCATGCGCCCTGCCTCGGTCAGCACCAGGCCACGTCCTTGCTGCTTGAACAGGGCGCGGCCGATTTGCTGCTCCAGCCGGGAAATCTGGCCGCTTACCGTCTGGGCGCTCATGCCCAGTTGCTGGGCGGCGGCAGTCACACTGCCGGCGCGCGCCACGGCCCAGAAGTAATGCAAATGCTTGTAGTTGAGATGGCTGAGCATGATGATTCGAAAAAATCGTAAGAACATTACTATTTTATTTGATTTTTTCGTGGCGAAGAAACATCTATCATGCAGCATCTGAATGTCGTGGCCACGTAAGGGATACGGGCCATCAACCAACCACCACCGAGGGGATAGATCATGAAACGCGTGATTCTGCTGATCGCCACCAATATTGCGGTGATGCTGGTGCTGAGCATCGCCGCCCAGTTACTGGGTATCAACCGCTTCATCACCGCTGGCGGCCTGAACATGGGCAGCCTGCTGGCCTTTGCCGCCCTGATGGGCTTTGGCGGTGCCTTCATTTCGCTGTGGATGTCCAAGACCATGGCCAAGTGGAGCACCGGTGCCCGTGTGATTGAGCAGCCGGCTAACGAAACCGAGCGCTGGCTGCTGTTTACCGTGCGCAAGCTGGCTGACCGTGCCGGCCTGCCGATGCCGGAAGTCGCCGTGTATGAGGGCGAGCCGAATGCCTTTGCCACCGGTGCCAGCAAGTCCAATTCGCTGGTGGCGGTGTCCACCGGCTTGCTGGCCTCCATGACCGAGCAGGAAGTGGAAGCCGTATTGGCCCATGAAATTGCCCATATCCAGAATGGCGACATGGTGACGCTGACCCTGATCCAGGGCGTGGTGAATACCTTTGTCTTCTTCCTGGCCCGTGTGGTGGGCTATGTGGTGGACAACTTCCTGCGCCGCAATGATGAGGAGTCGTCCAGCGGTACCGGTATCGGCTACTTCATTACGGTTATCGTGTGTGAAATCGTGTTCGGCATCCTGGCCTCTTTCATCGTGATGTACTTCTCGCGTCAGCGTGAATACCGTGCCGATGCTGGTGCGGCCAAGCTGCTGGGCAGCCCGCAGCCGATGATTGCCGCGCTGCACCGTCTGGGTGGCGTGCATGCTGGTGAACTGCCGCAGAACATGGCCGCGTCCGGTATTTCCGGTGGCGCGGGCCTGATGGGGCTGATGTCCAGCCACCCGTCGCTGGAGTCGCGCATCGCTGCCTTGCAGGCTGCGCGCTGACTCATCCGGGCGGTTTCAGGAGTGAACGATGAGCAGGCCCGGCCTGCTCATCTGCGTTTTATCCGGTCACCTGCCGTCATGGCAGTGAACCAAAAGGAAAGATGAAAACAATGGAATGGCTGAATCTGCTGTTTGCCGGTACGCCCTTGTGGATGTGGCTGATGTTCATGGGCATCGTTGCGGCCTTGCTGGTATTTGACCTGGGCGTGCTCAACAAGGACGACCACGAAATCGGGGTGCGTGAAAGCCTGAAGCTGTCGGCCTTTTACATTGCCATCGGGCTGGCGTTTGGTGGCTGGGTGTGGTGGTATCGCGGTGGCGATGCCGGCATGCAGTACCTCACCGGTTATCTGGTGGAAAAATCGCTGTCGATGGACAACATCTTCGTGATGTCGCTGATTTTCAGCGGCATGGCGGTGCCGCGCCTGTATCAGCACCGGGTGTTGTTCTGGGGCATTCTGGGCGTCATCGTGTTGCGTGCGCTGATGATAGGCCTGGGGGCGGTACTTGTGGCCGAATTCAAGTGGGTGCTGGTGCTGTTCGGCCTGTTCCTGTTGCTGACCGGGGTCAAGATGCTGTTCAGCCAGGAGGAAAGCCATCCTTCGCTGGATGACAACAAGCTGTATCAGTGGCTGCGCCGTCACCTGCGCCTGACACCCACCTTGCATGGCCATCATTTTCTGGTGCGTGGCGAGCAGCACGGGCTGAGCCGCGGCTGGTGGGCGACCCCCTTGCTGCTGACGCTGCTGCTGGTGGAAAGTGCCGATCTGGTATTTGCGGTGGACAGCATTCCGGCCATCTTTGCCATCACCCAGGACCCCTTCCTGGTGTACACCTCCAACATCTTTGCCATCCTCGGCCTGCGCGCGCTGTACTTTGCCCTGTCGGCCATGGTGCACCGCTTTGAATACCTCAAGTATTCGCTGGCCGTGGTGCTGGTATTCATCGGGGTGAAAGTGGGGCTGGTGTATCTCAACGATATCCAGCTGGTGCAGTTCCATATCCCGACTGGCGTGTCGCTGGTGGTGACACTGGGCCTGCTGGCAGGTGGCGTGCTGTATTCGCTGTACAAGACACGTAATGAGTCGGGCGACAATCTGTCCTGAGGCTGATCTGCCGGTTTAATACCTGTTCTGCTGCTGGTCTGGCCGGGCTGTCCCTTTGGGGCCGCCCGGCTTTTTGCTTGTCGCCGGCCGGCTTTGCCGCTAGCATGAGTTTTCTTCGGGAGATGGCATTCCTCCCGCCTGTTGGCTGCTTCCTGCCCGGAAGTCGCGGCAGCGAACCGCCCGTCCGGGCTGATGATGCCTGCAGGTATCCCGTGCCGGGAGCTGCAGGTGCGTCAGTATGTTCCGGCATTGGGGGTGATTTCGTGTCCTCATTCAGAAGAATTCCATGTCTGCCATTTCCCGTTCCGAAACCCTTGCCATGCTGCCGCGCATGAGCAAGCTGCTGTTACTGGCCTGCCTGGTTGCCCTGTTGGCCGGTTCTGCTTCTGCCTTCTTTCTGCACAGCCTGGTGTGGGCCACGTCCTTGCGCGTAAGCCAGCCCTGGTTGTTGTTTCTGCTGCCGCTGGCCGGTTTTGCCGTGGGCTGGGTCTACCTGCGCTACGGCCGACAGGTGGAAGCCGGCAATAATCTGCTGATCGATGAAATCCACGACCCCACCCGCATCGTGCCCCTGCGCATGGTGCCGCTGGTGCTGTGGGGCACCGTGATGTCCCACCTGTTTGGCGCATCGGTCGGGCGCGAAGGCACCGCCGTGCAAATGGGCGGGGCGCTGGCCGATCAGGTCACCCATTTGCTGCGACTGGGCAATGCCGACCGGCGCATCCTGCTGATGTGCGGGATTGCCGCCGGGTTTGCCTCGGTATTCGGTACTCCGCTGGCCGGGGCGGTGTTTGCGCTGGAGGTGCTGGCCATTGGCCGCATGCGCTATGACGCGCTGTTTCCCAGCCTGCTGGCGGCCATCGTGGCCGATCAGGTGGGTCTGGCCTGGGGCGTGCAGCACACCCATTACGCCATCAGCCAGTTTCCCGTGCTCAGTGCCTGGACCTTGCTGGCCACGCTGGTGGCCGGGGCGCTGTTTGGCCTGGTTGGCAAACTGTTTGCCAACAGCACCCATGCCTTGTCGGCACTGATTAAGCGCCATGTGTCCTATGCGCCCTTGCGGCCCTTGCTGGGGGGCGTGTTGCTGGTGGCCATTGTCTGGCCCAGCGGTGCCGAGCGCTTTATCGGGCTGGGTATTCCCACCATTGTGGATGCCTTCACCCAGCCGCTGCCTGCCTATGACTTTGCCGCCAAGCTGGGGCTGACCGTACTGTCACTTGCCAGCGGCTTCAAGGGCGGGGAAGTTACGCCGCTGTTTTTCATCGGCGCCACGCTGGGCAATGCCCTGTCGCCGCTATTGCACCTGCCGTTCTCCCTGCTGGCCGGGCTGGGCTTTGTCGCGGTATTTGCCGGGGCAGCCAACACGCCATTGGCTTCCACTATCATGGCGATGGAGCTGTTTGGCAGTGAGGTGAGCATCTACGCCGCGCTGGCCTGCGTGGCCAGTTATTATTTTTCAGGCCATAGCGGCATTTACCGCTCACAGCGTATTGCCCATGGCAAGCACCGGCCTTTTCCGCGTGGCTTGCGCCTGAGCGAGCTGGCTGCCTGGCGGCGTCGCCAGGAGTGAATGAAGCTGCTGTAAATGCAGGTTTTTTCTGACGGTCTGACTGTCCTGCAAGGCAGTAAATTTCATGGGTGAAATTAAATGTTCATCCATGGAATTATTTTGACCGCGGGATAGGTGACTGGTTTGATGGAGCCAATACTCTAGTCAAGGAGTTTGGCCCCATGCAGTGCTATCAGAATTTCATCAACAACCGCTTTGTCCAGCCCGAGAGCGATGTCGGTTTCATCGTGGCGGACCCTGCCACCGGACAGCCTTGTGCGCAGGTGTCCGCTGCCACCACTGCCGAAGCGCTGTCGGCAGTCGAGGCGGCAACGGCAGCACAAAAAGGCTGGGCAGCCTTGCCTGCCTGTGAGCGCGCACAGTATTTGCACAAACTGGCAGCGGCACTACAGGCGCGTTCACCGCAGATTGGTGCCGCACTGGCGGATGAGTCTGGCAAGAGCCTGAGTGATGCCATGGCCGAAGCTGGCTATGCGGCTGAAATCACCCGCTTTCACGCCGAATGGGCCAGACGTATCGAAGGGGAGGTCATCCCCAGCGACAACCCGCAGGAAAACCTGCTGCTGATGCGCGAGGCCATTGGCGTGGTGGTCTGCCTCATTCCGTTCAACTTCCCTGTCTACACCTTGCTGCGCAAGATTGCGCCAGCACTGATTACCGGCAATACCGTGGTGGTGCGGCCCAGCAACAACACGCCGTGCTCGGCTTTTGAAATTGCCCAGGCGGTGCTGGATGCCGGCCTGCCTGCCGGGGTGGTGAATATCCTGACCATGAGCCATGTGGTGGCCGAAGCGGTGTGCACGCATCCGCGTGTGGGCATGATCACCCTCACCGGCAGCGTCGGGGCCGGCCGCAAGGTGCTGGAATATTCCCAGGTGAATATTGCCAGATCATCGCTGGAATTGGGTGGCAAGACCCCGGCCATCATCGAGCCGGATGCCAGGCTGGTGCAGGCTGCCAATGACATCGTGGCATCCGCCCTCAGCCACTGCGGCCAGCTGTGTACCTCGGTGGAGCGGGTGTATGTGCAGGAAAGCGTGTACGACGATTTTGTGCGCTTGCTCAAGGAGCGCTTTGCGGCACGCCAGTACGGCAATCGGGCCCGGCATCCCAACTACATGGGGCCGCTGGTGAATGCGACCACCCGGCTCAATATCCACCAGATGGTCGAGCGGGCTGTCGATGATGGCGCGGTGCTGGAAACCGGCGGTTTCATTCCGCAAGGCCCTGGCTTTTTTTACCCGCCTACCTTGCTCACCGGCTGCCGTCAGGACATGGAAATCGTGCAGGAAGAAATTTTCGGCCCCGTGCTGTGTGTCCTCAAATACAGCACGGCAGAAGAGGCCTTGCAGCTGGCCAACGACCACCAGTTTGGCCTGGCCTCGGTGCTGTTCACCGAAAACTACCGCACCGCCATGCGTTTTGCCAACCATATCGAAGCGGGCGAGCTGTATGTCAACCGCACCCCGGCCGACCCCTACCAGGGCTATCACGCCGGCTGGAAACGCTCCGGTCTGGGGGGCGATGACGGCAAGCACGGCATGCTGGAGTTCACCCAGACGCGGCTGGTCGTCCTGAAATACTGAGCTTCCTCCCGGTCATTCATCCGGAATCACAACAAGTCTGCACACGACAGGATGGCCAACGCATAAGGCCAGCCACAAATCCTGCGGTGCAGCAGGAGACACCATCAAGATGAAACATGCTGACACCATGGTTGCAGCGTCGCCGCTGCATGCCCGCAATCGTTTGCGCTTTTTCCAGTTCGGCCTGCTGCTGCTGGCCGCTGGTGCCATCTATCCGCTGCTGTACCTGCGGCAGAATTTTGAAACCACCATCCTGCAAAGCTTCCACATCAGCAGCAGCGATCTGGGCGTGTTTTATTCCATGCTGGGCGTAGTGTACGCCGTCAGCTACTTGCCCAGCGGCTGGCTGGCAGACCGCTTCCCGCCACGTTTGCTGATTTCCTTTTCCTTGTCTGTTGTGGGTGGTCTGGGGCTGTGGTTTGCCACCTTTCCGGCCTATCAGGCTTTGGAAATCATCTTTGTCGGCTGGGGGCTGGCTGCCGGGCTGACCTTCTGGGCGGCACTGCTCAAGGGGGTGAAGATGCTGGCCGCAGCCAATGAGCAAGGGCGTTTCTTTGGCATTCTGGATGGCGGCCGCGGCCTGGTCGAGGCGGTGCTGGCCTCCATTGCGCTGGCCATCTTTGCCTTTCATGTCGAGCAGGGCGACGAGGCAAAGCTGGCATTGCGGCAGGTGATTTATCTGTATTCCTTTACCTGCCTGGCCATTGCCGTGCTGATTCTGCTGTTTCTGGACAAGGGCGTGGCGGAGCGCGACAGCGGGGCGGCACGCCAGAGCAGTGTGCTGGCTGATTTGCGGCTGCTGCTGGGCATCCCGCAAGTCTGGCTGCTGGCTGTCATCATTTTCTGTGGTTATCAGCTGTTCTGGGCCACCTATTCCTTTTCGGCCTACTTGCAGCAGGGCTATGGCATGAGCGCGGTGGCGGCCGGTTTCATTACCGTCACCAAATTGTGGATGCGTCCCATCGGCGGGATTGGCGGCGGTTTTCTGGGCGACCGTTTTTCCAAGGAGGGCGTTCTGGGGCTGTGCATGCTGTTTGCCTCGCTCAGCCTGTGTGGCCTGATCTTTTTCCCTGGCAGTGGCGGAATGTATTTCCTGCTGGCGCTGGTGCTGCTGATCGGCGTGCTCACCTATTCCATCCGCGGCTTGTACTGGTCCTTGCTGGATGCCTGCCGGGTGCCGCTATCCGTAACCGGACTGGCCATTGGCCTGATTTCGGTCATCGGCTATTTGCCGGACATTTTCCTTCCCATGATCAATACCGCGTTTGCCGCGCATTACCCCGGTATCGATGGCACCCGCTTCTATTTCGCCTATATCGCCTGCTGCGGCCTGCTGGGCACGGTTGCGGTGTTTTATTTCAAACAACTGAATAAACAAGGGGAGTCTGTGTGATGAAAATCATCTCCATGGAAACACATGTCGTGGCAGTTCCTCCGCCGCATGTTGGCGGTATGTACTGGATTTTTGTCACGCTGAAAACCGACTGCGGCATTGAAGGCGTGGGGGAGGTCTATGCCGCCACCTTCCATCCCACGGTGATGGTGCCTGCCATCAACGACGTCTTCGAGCGCTATCTGTTCAATCATGACCCGCATCAGGTGGAGCGCTTCTTCCGTGAGTGTTATTCCAGCGGTTTTACCCAGCGCCCGGACCTGACCATGATGGGCATCACCAGCGGCCTGGAAATGGCCTGCTGGGACATCATCGGCAAGGCGGCCAATCAGCCGGTTTACCAGCTGATTGGCGGCAAGGTGAATGAGCGCCTGCGCTCCTACACCTATCTCTATCCCGAAAATGCCCACGGTCAGTACGACTACGACGACCCCGACCTGGCGGCAGAGTGTGCCGCACAGTACATGCAGCAAGGCTTTACCGCACTGAAGTTTGACCCGGCCGGGCCTTATACCGTGTATTCCGGCCACCACCTGTCACTGGAGGTGATGGACCAGTGCGAATTGTTCTGCCGCAGGATTCGCGAGGCTGTCGGCAGCAAGTGCGATCTCCTGTTCGGCACCCATGGCCAGATGACGCCGGCCTCCGCCATCCGTCTGGCGAAACGGCTGGAAAAATACGACCCGCTATGGTTCGAGGAGCCGGTGCCGCCCGGTCAGGCCGACGCCATGGCGCAAGTGGCCCGCAAGACCAGCATCCCGATTGCCACCGGCGAGCGCCTGACCACCAAGTATGAATTCCATGAGCTTTTGCAAAAGGGCGCGGCTTCCATCTTGCAGATGAATCTGGGAAGGGTGGGCGGCATTCTGGAAGCCAAGAAAATTGCCGGCATGGCCGAAGCCTATTACGCCCAGATTGCCCCGCATCTGTACAACGGGCCGGTGGGTGCTGCGGCCAGCATTCAACTGGCCACCGCCACGCCAAACTTCCTGATCCAGGAAAGCATCATGACCTGGGATGGTTTCCATTCCCAGGTGCTCAAGCAGCCTATCCGCTGGGAAGACGGTTTCATCATTCCGCCTACCGAGCCTGGCCTTGGCGTGGAGCTGAACATGGACGTCGTCAAGGCGCACTCGCCCTATGTGGGTGAGCGTTTGCACCTGTTGATGGACCCCAAGCCGTTTGATGTGCGGACGCAGTCATCCGATGCCTGGAAAAACCGCTGGAACACGGATAAAAGCCTATGAGCCAACAATTCGACTTCATCATCGTGGGGGCGGGTTCTGCCGGATGCATCCTGGCCAGCCGCCTGAGCGAGTCCGGCCAGCATCGCGTGTTGTTGCTGGAAGCCGGTGGCAAGGATGATTCCTTCTGGTTCCGCCTGCCGGTGGGCTACGTCAAGAACTACTACAACCCGCAAACCAACTGGATGTATTACACCGAGCCGGAGGCAAACCTTGCCGGGCGCAAGCTGTATGCACCGCGCGGCAAGGTGCTGGGTGGTTCCGGTGTCATCAATGCCATGATTTATGTGCGCGGGCAGCCGGCAGATTTCGATGACTGGGAAGCCGCAGGTAATCCGGGCTGGGGCTATCGCGATGTGCTGCCTTACTTCAAGAAGCTGGAAAACCACCCGGCTGGTGAAACCGCATGGCGCAGCAACAAGGGGCTGATCGGTATTACGCCGATGCGGGAGCAGGCGCACCCCATCTGCCAGAACTATCTGGAAGCCTGCCAGCAGCTGGGTTTGCCGCTGAATGACGATTTCAACGCCGCCCGGTTTGAAGGGGCGGGCATTTACGAGGCAAATATCCGGCATGGCGAGCGTTCATCCAGTGCGGTGGCCTATCTGCACCCGGCCATGGGGCGGGCCAATCTCACGGTCGAAACACACTGTCAGGCCGAAGCCATCCTGTTTGACACTGCCGGGCGTGCCAACGGGGTTGCGGTCAGGCAAAACGGGGTGGCACGCCGCTTTTTTGCCAGCAAGGAAGTGATTGTCGCGGCCGGTGCGGTGGATTCACCCAAGCTGCTGCAATTGTCCGGCATTGGCGATGCCGCCTTGCTGCAAGAACTGGGCATTCCACTGCGCCGGCACCTGCCAGCGGTGGGGCAGAATCTGCAAGACCACCTGTGCGTGTCCTTTTACTACCGCGCCAATTGCAAGACGCTGAATGATGAATTGGGCAGCCTGTGGGGGCAGGGGATGGCGGCGCTGCGCTATGGCCTTACCCGCAAGGGGCCATTGGCGCTGAGTGTGAATCAGGCCGGGGGCTTTTTCCGTGGCAGTGAAGAGGAGGAGCGGCCGAATCTGCAACTGTATTTCAATCCGCTGTCCTACAGCATTCCCAAGGATGCCAGGGCGGCACTCAAGCCGGAACCTTACTCGGGCTTTCTGGCGTGCTTCAATCCCTGCCGACCCAGCAGCCGGGGTTCGGTTGCCATCAGCAGTGCCGACCCGGCGCGGCCTGCCAGCATCCGCCCCAATTACCTGTCTACCGAAAAGGACCGGCGCGAAGCCGTGCAGGGCAGCCGTTTCATCCGTCGCCTGATGCAGGCGGAGGCCTTGCGCCGCATTACGGTGGAGGAGGTTTCTCCGGCAGGCAGGGTGGACGACGACGACAGCATGCTGCGCTTCTTCCGCGAGGAGTCCGGTTCCATCTATCATCTGTGCGGCAGCTGTGCGATGGGGCCGGATCCGGCCAGTGCTGTTGTCTCCCACCGGCTGCAAGTGCATGGCGTTGCCGGGCTGCGGGTGGTGGATGCCTCCATCTTCCCCAATATCACCTCCGGCAATACCAATGCACCGGTGATGATGGTGGCGGAAAAGGCGGCCGAGATGATTTTGCAGGACTGGCACTGAGCCGCTCAGCATCAGCATTGTTATCAACCAGGCCCTGCGCAGGCAGTCACCGCCGACAGCGCAGGGCTTTGTCACAGGAACGCATCTTGCCCGCGCGACCAACCGCCCCCGCTGTCGATGGCTCCATTGCCATTTTGCAATTGCTGGTGAATGCCTCCTATCCGCTGACCCAGGCCGAGATCAGTGCGCAAACCGGCATTCCGGCCGCCAGCTGTTACCGTATTCTGGGCAGCCTGTTACAGGCCCAGCTGGTGGTGATGGACCCGGGGCGCAAGAAGTCCTACGCCATCGGCTCCAGGATTTTCCAGATGGCCTCCTCCATTTATGGCCGGCAAAGCATCATTCCCTATTTCCACCCGATTGCCGAAATCCTCAAGAACGAAGTACACAAAACGGTGCTGCTGAGCATTCCGGTGGGTAATACCGTGGTAGTAGTGGCCAAGCTGGAGTCCGCACTCGGCCATCGCTTTCACGCTTATATCGGCCAGACCTTGCCCTTGCACCGTGCTGCTGCTGGCAAGGCCATTCTCAGCCTGCGCAGCAAGGATTATCTGCAAGCGTATCTGGATGGCGAATACCTGCTTGCACCACCGGAGCTGCGCACCCAGCTGGAGCGCGCCCAGCGCCTGGGTTATGCCGTGACGCATGATGAAATCGAAAGTGGCGTCAGCTGTCTGGCTGCTCCAGTGGTGAACCTGAGCCATGAGCCGATTGCCGCCATCAGCATTTGCGTTGCCAGCAATGAACTGAGCGAGCAGGCCAGCCGCAGTTATTCCAGCCCCCTGATCCAGGCGGCGCGCCAGCTGGCCGCGCGCATAGGCTGAGCCACCGGCTGGCCAGATTTTGCATTTTGCCTTGCCTTGGGGTTCCCAGCGGGTGCAGCCTGGCATCCCGGATGCTATGCTCATCCGACCTGCTGATGATGTGCAGTGTGCTGTCGGAAAAACGGCACGATAGCCAGGCGCCGCGTGACTGCTTGCCGCAGTGCGGCACATTGCAGACCGCCCACTTTAACTGTGGGCGGTTTTCTGTTTGCAGCGGCATGCGTGCGGAATGCTGAACAAAGCAGCGTAGCTGTCGATTGATGGCAAGTCAGGGCTGGGTTTGTCATGGATAATGACATTGTTTTGAAATGGCGTGGCAAGGGGTGGCATGGCAATGGAAGGCGTGATGGTGGTGGAGCGTAGCTGGCGCAGCATGCTGCGGGCGGTGGCCAGCCTGTTGCTGGCCTATGCCTTGCTGGTGGTGGGCAATGCGCTGGGCAATACCGAAACCTCGCTCAGCCTGCTGGCCAATGGCGTGCCGGTGGCCGTGGCGGGCATGGTGCAGTCGGCCTACTATGCCGGTTTTTTCATTGGCGGTTTCTTTTGCAGCGGCATGATCCGCCAGTATGGCCATCACCGTGCCTTTGCCGCGCTTACCGCCATGATCTGCGTGCTGACCCTGTGTCAGGCCCTGTTTACTTCTCCCTGGCTATGGCTGCTGGCGCGACTGGGGAATGGCCTGGCCATGGTGGGCATCTACATGGTGGTGGAAAGCTGGCTCAACGGCTGTGTGAGCAACAGCCAGCGTGGCCAGCTGTTTTCCCTGTACCTGATCATCAGCTATCTGGGCGCCAGTGCCGGGCAGTGGCTGCTCAAGCTGCCGTTCAGCCAGCCTGGCTGGGCCTTCATCATTGTGGCCATGCTGTTTTCGCTGGCCATCATTCCGGTCACGCTTACCGGGCAACGGCCGCAGGCCTTGTCGGCACCGGCTGCTGGCAATGTGCTGGCACGGGCGCTGCGTACCTTGCGTCTGCTGGGGCGGCGTGCACCGCTCAGCCTCGTGGGTGCGCTGTTGGCTGGCTGTTTCAACAGTGCTTTTTACACCATGATGCCCGCCATGCTCAGCCAGCTGGGCAGGTCGGCGGCTGATATCGCCGGTTTCATGGGCATGGCCTTGCTGGCCGCACCGCTGTTGCAATGGCCGATGGGCAAATGGGCGGACAGCAGCGACCGTGCCCAGTTGCTGGCCTACTCGGCACTGGTGGTGGCGGTGTTGTCGCTGGTGTTGATCCTGCTGACAGGGTCGGGCTGGATGCTGCCGCTGGTGATGGTGTACGTGGCGATTGCCTTTACCTTCTACGGCACGCTCAGCGGCATTGCCAACGATGCCATGCCGCCACGCCACCGGGTGGAAATCAGCGCGTCCTTGCTGATGGTGTATGCGCTGGGTGGCACGCTGGGGCCCTTGCTGTGTTCGGCGGTGATGGCATCCGTCGGGCCTTCCGGTTATTTCGTGGTGTCGCTGGGTCTGGCAGCCTTGCTGGGCTTGTATGCGCAGTGGACGGTCAAGCGCTGGCCCTTGCCCAGCCTGCTGCCGCCGCGCTGAGCGACGGTTTGTCACCTGCCTGATTGATCATGCGGTTTTTCCTCTGGCGAAAGCACCATTCCATGACGGTGAAAATCTTCCGCGGCAGTGTCGTGCTGGCGCTTCTTGGCTTGCTGGTGTCGTGGGCGGTGCATGCCGCCAATGCCGATGCCTTGTGGAATATCGTGCATCAGCAATGCGTGCCGCATTGGCAGCAGACGCAGGACCCGGCCCCGTGCGCCGCGCTGGACATGTCACAGGGTGAGCCGCAAGGGCATGCCATCCTCAAGGACATCCACGGTGTTTTGCAATATCTGCTGATTCCCACCGCGCGGGTCAGCGGTATTGAAAGCCCGCTGCTATGGCAGGCGGATGCACCCGACTACTGGGCTGCCGCCTGGCAGGCAAGGCAGTGGATGGAGCGGTTGCATGGCAGTGTGCTGCCGCGCGAGGCGGTGGCCCTGACGGTGAACTCGCAATGGGGTCGCAGCCAGAACCAGCTGCACATTCATGTTTCCTGCGTCCGGCCAGAGCTACCCGCCCGTTTGCAGCAGGCAGGCATCGGGCTGCAGTGGCAGCCGCTGGCGGACGGCATCAACGGCCATGCCTATCTGGCGCGTGCAGTGCCGGGTGAAACACTGGATGGCGTGCAGCCATTCCGTTTGCTGGCCGATGAGGTGGCCGGTGCCAGCGGGCAGATGGGCAGCTACACGCTGGCGGTGATTGCTACCCGCCTCGCCGACGGGCCGGGTTTCTGGTTACTGGCCAGCAAGGCGGATGTGCTGGCCGGCAACTTTGCTTCTTCCGAGGGGGATGTGCAGGACCATGACTGCCAGGTACTGTCGCCTCAGCCAGTCAGGCCATGATGGCGGGGGCCGGACAGTGCCCAGGCGCAGATGCCGGTGAGGCTGCACGCTGCCCCGGCCAGCACCACGCCCATCCAGCCCCAGTGGCCATAGGCCCAGGCTGAAACCAGCGAACCTGCTGCACCGCCAATGAAATAGCTGGTCATGTAGGCTGAAGTCAGCCGGTTACGCGCTTCTGGCCGGATGCGGTAAATCGCCCCCTGATTGCTGACATGGCAGCCCGCCACCCCCAGGTCCAGCAGCAGGATGCCCAGCAGCAGGGCGGTAATCGAATGCGGTGCCAGCGCCAGCGGCAGCCAGGCCAGCAACATCAGGCCCAGGCTGAGCCGGGAAGCCAGCGCGCCACGGCCCTGGTCACTCAGCCGTCCCACGATATTGGCCGACAAGGCCCCGGCGGCCCCGGCCAGGCCGAACAGACCGATGGTGCTGTTGGAAAAGCCGAATGGGGGCGCAGACAGCAAGAAGGCGACCGAAGTCCACATCACGCTGAAGGTGGCAAAGGACATGGCACCCAGCAGGCCGCGCAGGCGCAGACTGGGTTCTTCCGCAAACAGGCGCAGTACCGACTGCAGCAGCTGTCCATAGCGCAAGCCCGGTGTGGCAGGCGTGTGCGGCAGCTGACGGGACAGCACCAGCGTCATCAGCAGCATGCCGCCGGTGCCGCACCAGTACACGGTGTGCCAGCCGCCCAGGTCGGCCAGGCTGCCTGCCACGGTGCGGGCCAGCAAAATGCCGGTCAGCAGGCCACTCATGATGGTACCCACCACCCGGCCACGCTCGGCTTCACTGGCCAGGCTGGCACCCAGTGGCAGCAGGATTTGCGCCACCACGGAACACACGCCAGCAATGGCCGTGCCCAGCAACAGCTGGCTGATGCTGCCTGCCGTGGCGCTGATCAACAGGCCGCAACTGGCCAGCAACATCATCACCAGAATCAGCCGTCGCCGCTCCAGCATGTCGCCCAGCGGCACAATCAGCAGCAAGCCCAGCGCATAGCCCAGCTGCGCCGTGGTGATGATGCTGCCGGCACTGGCAGCGCGGATGCCCAGTTCGCGGCTGATTTCCGGCAGCAAGGGCTGGGCGTAATAATTACCGGCCACGGCAAGACCGGTGGCTACCGTCATCAGCCACATCAGCAGCGGGCTGAGCCCGCCATGTTCATGGCCGGGGTGGGGGAGGGTGTGGGTGGTTTGCATGTGTTGGCTTTCGGTGTGACTGCGCAGGGTGTTGTCAGAGCCGCTAACAAAACCCCTGCTGCTGCGTTGCGCCGCCTTGCCGTACCCTTGTACTGTCGGCGTCGGCAGGCCTTGCCCCAGGGACGCTACGCTGTTTTGTCAGCGGCAATTAATGCATGCCGGGGCAGTATCTACTGGCCTAAAGAATGACTCCAATGTATTGTTTTCATGTTTTTCATCGTGAAACGAGATGGATTGAATGAACTTGCGCCAGATTGATTACGTGCTGGCGGTGGCCGAAGAGGAAAACTTCACCCGTGCCGCCGAGCGCTGTCATACCGTGCAATCGGCGCTGAGCCACCAGATTGCCCGGCTGGAACAGGAGTTCGGTGCCCGGCTGTTCGAACGGACCTCGCGCCAGGTCACGCTCACTCCTGCCGGGCAGACTTTCGTCAGGCATGCGCGTCAGGTGCGGGAAGCGGCGCAAAGGCTGGAAGACGAAATGGCGGCCGCTACCGGAGAAATCCGCGGCAGCCTGCGCATTGGCAGTATCTCCACGCTTGGCCGGCTGGATTTGCCCGCCTTGCTGGCGGAGTACCACCACCGTCATCCGCAGGTGGATGTGCAGCTGGCCATGCGCATGAGCGATGTGATGATGGAAGAACTGCGCGTGCAGCAGATCGACGTCGCCTTTCTTGGCGTATGGCCGGGGGAGCCGGTGCTGGGGCTGGATGCCCGTTTGCTGTGGGAGGAGCCCTTGCTGGCCTTGCTGCGTCCGGACCACCCGCTGGCTACCTTGCCACAGCTGGATTTGCAGCAGCTGGCTGGCTGCACGCTGGTGGACTGGCCGGCAGGTAGCGGGCCGCGCCTGCAAACCGACATGGCTTTTGCTGCGCAGGGTATACGCAGGCGGGTGGCGTTCGAGGTGAACCATGCCGACATGCTGATCAGCCTGGTGCAATCATTGGGTGCCGTGGCCATGGTGCCCGCGCTGGGGGCTGGCGAACATGCCGCTCTGGTGGCACGGCCGGTGCGCGACGGCCCGCGGCGCCGGGTGTATCTGGCCAGTCATGACAGCCCCACCCCTGCGGCGGCAGCCTTCCTGAATCTGCTGGCACGCTATCTGCCGCCAGACCCGGACGGAACAAGCGCATGAAAAATGCAGCCCGCCGACGGAGGCCAGCATGAGCGGCAGTGTTTTCGCCCTGCTGATGCTGGCAGCCTGCCTGCATGCCAGCTGGAATACCCTGATCAAGGCCGCAACCTCGGCCTGGTTCGGCACCGTGCTGGTGGCGGGCTTTGCCAGCCTGCTGGCCTTGTGCGCCCTGCCATTCCTGCCTGCACCCGCCGTGGGCAGCTGGCCGTGCATTGCCGCTTCGGTCTTGTTGCAGTTGCTGTATTTGTGGCTGATCGCCCGCAGTTACGGCCAGGCTGAGCTGGGCCTGGTATACCCGGTGATGCGCGGTACTGCGCCCTTGCTGGTGGCGCTGTGCAATGTCGCGCTACTGGGTGAACAGCTCAGCGCGATGGCCGTGGCCGGTATCGGCGTACTGTGCGCCGGTTTGCTGGGCATGGCCTGTTCGGTGCCGCGTGGGCGGCGTAATGGGGTGGGGCTGGCCTTGCTCAATGCACTGGTGATTGCCGGTTACACCCTGGTGGATGGCGTGGGCGTGCGGCTGTCCGCGACACCGGCCAGTTATACCTTGTGGATTTTCCTGCTGTGCGGCTTGCCCTTGCCGCTGTGGGCTGCGCTGCGGCAACCGGCAGCACTGGCTGCGGCCTTGCGGCGCGACTGGTGGCGTGGCCTGCTGGGCGGGCTGGGCACCATCAGCTCCTATGGCCTTGCCTTGTGGGCCATGACCCAGGCACCGCTTGCCGTGGTGGCAGCGTTGCGGGAAACCTCCATCCTGTTCGGCCTGTTGCTGGCGCGGCTGGTGCTGGGCGAACACACCGGGCGACTGCGCCTGCTGGCCGCGCTGGTGATGTTGTCGGGCGTTGTCCTGCTGCGGCTGGCCTGAACGGCTGGCAGGCTTCTTGCGTTGGCCAGTTGATCTGTCTTGCAGGAATGCACCGTGTCCAAGCCACCGCCTTCGCCGCCCCAGCAAGTCATCCAGTTGCGTCGTGACTACAACAGCTGGGTGGCGCGTGAATCGCTGGAAGACTACGCCCTGCGCTTTACCCCGCGCCGTTTCCGCCAGTGGTCGCTGTGGCGGGTGGCCAATACCGCGCTGGGCGGGGCTGCGTCTTTTCTGGTGCTGGAAGCCGTGGGTGCCACCATGCTGGTGCAAGCCGGGTTTTTCAATGCCTTTCTTGCCATCCTGCTGACCGGGCTGGTGATTCTGCTGGCCGGGCTGCCCATTTCCGTTTATGCCGCCCGCTACGGGGTGGATATGGATCTGCTTACCCGTGGCGCGGGTTTCGGTTATATCGGCTCTACCGTCACTTCGCTGATTTACGCTTCCTTCACATTCATTTTCTTTGCACTGGAAGCGGCCATCATGGCCTATGCGCTGGAACTGGGTTTCGGTATTCCGCCGGTAGCCGGTTACCTGCTGTGTGCCTTGCTGGTGCTGCCGCTGGTTACCCACGGCGTCACGGCCATCAGCCGCCTGCAAAGCTGGACCCAACCCCTGTGGCTGTTGCTGCTGATATTGCCTTATGCCTGTTTGCTGTGGCAGGAACCCGAAGCCCTGCAAGGCCTGTGGCATTACCCTGGTGCGCAGGGCACAGGCATGCAGTTTGATTTGCGCCGTTTTGGTGCGGCCTTTGCCGTGGGCATTGCGCTGATCACCCAGATGGGCGAGCAGGCCGACTACCTGCGCTTCATGCCGCCGCGCACTGCCGGCAATGCCCGCAGCTGGTGGCTGGCCTGCCTGCTGGGCGGGCCGGGCTGGGTATTGCCGGGGGTGGCCAAGATGCTGGGTGGCGCACTGCTGGCCTGGCTGGCCCTGCGCAATGCGGTGCCGCTGGCCAAGGCGGTGGACCCGAACCAGATGTATCTGATTGCCTATTCCCACGTGTTCAGCGACGGCAAGCTGGCGATTGCCGCCACCACGCTGTTTGTCATCGTGTCCCAACTGAAAATCAACGTTACCAACGCCTATGCCGGCAGCCTGGCGTGGTCCAATTTCTTTTCCCGCCTCATCCACAGCCATCCGGGGCGGGTGGTGTGGGTGGTGTTCAATACCGTGATTGCCCTGTTGCTGATGGAGCTGGAGGTATTCCAGGCACTGGGTCAGGTGCTGGCGCTGTACAGCAATATCGCCATTTCCTGGATCATGACCGTGGTGGCGGATTTGCTGATCAACAAGCCGCTGGGCCTGAGTCCGCGCGGCATCGAATTCCGCCGGGCCTATCTGTTCGACATCAATCCGGTGGGGCTGGGCACGATGACGCTGGCGTCGCTGCTGGCGGTGGCTGCCCATCTGGGGGCCTTGGGCGAGGTGGCACAGGCGCTGTCCCCGCTGGTGGCCATGTGTGCGGCACTCTTGCTCTCGCCCTTGTTTGCCTGGCTCAGTGGCGGGCGTTACTACCTGGCGCGCCGCCCCTCGGCCAGTGCGCATGCCCATCACCGCTGCGTGCTGTGCCAGCGCGAGTATGAAGCCGAGGACATCGTGGTTTGCCCGGCGTATCAGGGGCATATCTGTTCGCTGTGCTGCACGCTGGACGTACGCTGCGGCGATTTGTGCAAGCCGCAGGCCACGCTGGCGGCGCAATGGCAGGGCTTGTTGCAGCGGCTGCTGCCACGGAGCTTGCAGCCCTATCTGCAACGCGGGCTGGGGCATTACCTGTTGCTGATGGCTGGTATCAGCACCTTCTGGCTGCTGTTGCTGGGCCTGTTGTACTTCATCGCCGTGCAGGAAGGCGCGGTAGCCGGGCTGGGCGGCTTGTTGTTCCGCCTGTTTGCCGTCTTGCTGCTGGCCAGCAGCGTGCTGGCCTGGTGGATGGTGCTGACCCATAACAGCCGACAGGTGGCGCAGGAGGAATCGCGCCGCCAGACCGGCCTGCTGCAACGCGAGATCGACCTGCACCGCCAGACCGACCAGCTATTGCAGCAAGCGCGTGAGGCGGCAGAGCAAGCCAATCAGGCCAAGAGCCGCTATGTCACCACCATCAGCCACGAGCTGCGCACCCCGCTCAACAGCATTCTGGGCTATGCGCAAATCCTGCATGCCGATGCCAGCCTGCCGCCCGCGGCGCGCCAGTCGGTGGAGGTGGTGCGCAGGAGTGGCGACCACCTGCTGTCGGTGATTGAAGGCACCATGGACATCGCCCGTATTGAAAGCGGCAAGCTGACGCTGGACATGCGCCCGCTGGACTTCACCGCCTTCATGCGCCAGCTGGTGGCCATGTTCAGCCTGCAGGCGCAGCAAAAGGGGCTGGATTTCAGCTTTGTTCCGCAAGGCGAACTGCCAACGGTGGTGCGGGCGGATGAAAAGCGGCTACGGCAAATCCTGATCAATCTGCTGGGCAATGCCGTCAAGTTCACCGAGCGCGGCGAGGTCAGCCTGGGGCTGCGCTACCAGCGCGAAATGGCCACCTTTACCATTCGCGACACCGGCCCGGGCATTGCCGAGGCCGATCAGCCACGGCTGTTCGAGCCTTTCGAGCGCGGCCGCCAGTCGCAGCAGGGCGGCAGCGGGCTGGGTCTGACCATCAGCAAGATGCTGACCGACCTGATGGGCGGGGAAATCCGCCTGGACAGCACGCCGGGGCAGGGCGCGCTGTTTACCGTGCGGCTGTTCCTGCCGGCCCTGCACGGCCAGCAAGCCGAACAGGCCTTGCCACGCCAGCAGCGTACCGGCTATCTGGGGCCGCGCCGCCGTGTATTGCTGGTGGATAACGAGGCGGTGGACCGCGCCATGCTGCGCCACATGCTGCAAGCGCTGGGCTTTGAGCTGGCCGAGGCCAGCAACGGGGAGGACTGTCTGGCACTGCTGCCCGCCTTCCGCCCGCATGCGGTGTTCATGGACCTGGCCATGCCCGGCATGGATGGCTGGCAGACCTTGCGCGCCATTCGTCAGATGCAGGCAGGCATGGCGGATGCCGCCGCCCTGGCCATCATCTCGGCCAATGCCTTTGAAAAGGGGCAGGACAACGATGTCGGCATTCTGCCGGCAGATTTCTTCGTCAAGCCCATCCGCATCGACGACATTCTGGACTGGCTGGGAAGGCGCTTGCAGCTGGAATGGCAGACCGACAGCCAGCCCATGCCCGACACCGTACTGCAAGGCCTGCATGCCAGCGCTGCCAGCCTTACTCTGCCGGATGCTGCCTTGCTGCACCCGCTGCGCGAGGCGCTGGAGCTGGGTTACCCCAAGGGAGTGAAAGCGGCATTGCAGACCTTGTCCGGACAGGCGGCCGAGCATGGCGAATTCCTGCGCCGTGCCCAGAGCCTGGTGGACGCCTTCCGCTTTGATGCACTGCGCAGCTTGTTGCAGTACCAGGAAGAAACAGATTGATGGAGCAAGACTGATGGAACAGGCGGCCAACCGCAGCGCGCTGGTGCTGATCGTGGATGACATGCCGGACAACCTGCAAATGCTGCACGATGCGCTGGATGCAGCAGGCCATACCGTGCTGGTGGCCACCCATGGCGAAGCCGCCTTGCAGCGGGCCAGGCTGAGCCTGCCGGATGTGATCCTGCTGGATGCGGTGATGCCGGGTATGGACGGCTTTGAAGTGGCGCGTCGCCTGAAGCAGGATTTTGTCACCCGTGCCATTCCCATCGTGTTCATGACCGGCCTTACCGACAGCGAACACGTGGTGGCGGCCTTTGCCGCCGGCGGGGCCGACTATGTCACCAAACCGCTGCGCCCGCCGGAAGTGCTGGCACGCATTGCCGCCCACACCGCCAATGCTCGCCAGATGCAGCAGGCCAGCAGCGCGTTGGATGCCTTTGGTCAGGCCACCCTGGCTCTGAACCCGGATAGTGGACGGCTGGTATGGCAAACTGCGCTGGCCCGGCAGCTATTGCAACGCTATTTCGGTGTCGAGGATCAACAGGCACCCGAAGCACTGTGGTGCTGGGCCAGACTTGCCCGGCAGGCCAGGCTGCAAGGAGAAGAATTGCCCGGTCAATGGCCGGGCGAAGCCGGGCAGAAGCTGCTGGCTAGCTTTCATCTGACTCCCGGCGAGCCGGAATGGCTGGTGGTGCTGCGCGAAGAAGGGCTGCAAGCCACGCTGGCAGCGCTGATTGCAGCCTTCCGCCTGACCCAGCGCGAGGCCGAGGTGCTGCACTGGCTGAGCCTGGGCAAGACCAACCGTGACATTGCCGACATCCTTGGCATGAGCCCGCGCACGGTCAACAAGCATCTGGAGCATGTGTTTGCCAAGCTGGGGGTGGAAACCCGCACCTCCGCCGCCGCCATGGCGCTGGGGCGCGGGCATGCTTAAGGTCCGCTAACACCCCCCGCAGCAGGCTTCGCTACGCGGTTTGCTCAGCGTGTGTCAGCCGCACTTGGCCCGCAACTGTCACTTCACAAGCCGTCATGTTCGGCAAACACCTCTTTTGCCGCAAACATGCCGTTGAGTGCGGCCGGAAAACCGGCATACACCGCCATCTGCAGGATGGTTTCGTGGATTTCCTGCTGGCTGAGGCCCACATTCAGCCCGGCGGCAATATGCACTTTCAGCTGCGGTGTGGCATTGCCCAGTGCCGTCAGCGCGGCAATGGTGGCCAGCTCGCGCTGCTGCAGGCTGAGGCCGGGGCGGCAATACACCTCGCCAAAAGCGAATTCGATGATGTAACGCCCCAGGTCCGGGCTGATGTCCTGCAAGCTGGCAATCACGCGTTCGCCTGCCTCTGCGTCGACTTCACGCAGGCGGTTCCAGCCTTGTTGGTAAAGAGGGTTGGTCATGGTCTGCTCCTGTGCTGTCAGGCTGTGCGTCTGCTTGCAAGGCGCTGGCAAGTCCGGTGTAGAAGGCCACCTTGTCGCGCATCACGCTCAGATTGTCTTGCAATGCCGCCAGCCGGTTTTCCAATGCCAGCACATGCTGTTGCAGCATCTGCTGACGCCGGACCACACTGTCCAGTTGCTGCCCGTCCCGGCGCAGCGTGGCATAGGCCAGCATGTCCTGTATCGACATGCCGGTGGCACGCAAACGCAGCAGAAAGGCAATCCAGCGCTGGTCGTGCTCGCTGTAGCAGCGGTGGCCGCTGGCGCTGCGGCGTACCGGGTCTATCAGCCCGATGTCCTCGTAATAGCGCAAGGTATGGGCCGATAGCCCGCTGGCGCGTGCCATTTGCCGGATGGTCAGTGTAGTCATGGGGTTCAGCCTGAAGCTTCGAGTGCACTCTAAGTCAAGCCTGATGATAGCGTGTTTGCCGCCGGGCGGATTCGCGCATGCCATGTGGCTGTGCTAGATTGGCCCGCTTGTGCTGTCCGGCCGTATTTTGCCCAGGAGTGGTACCGTGCTTTCTCCCCGCCAGTTGTTCAAGCGCCTGTCCGGCAGGCTGACCGCCCTGTTTGGCCGCGGCCTGGTGCTGTCCATGTCGTCCATCATGCTGGGCGGCGTATTGCTGATGTTGCTGGGGCTGTGGCTGACCAACTCTGCCGCTCCCACCACCCTGACCATTACCAGCGGTCCGCCGGGCAGCGTGTTCCAGAAGACGGCGCTGCGCTATCAGCAAATCCTGGCGCGCGAGGGAGTGAAGGTGAAGATTCTGCCTTCCGATGGCTCGCTGGATAATCTGCATCGCTTGCTGGATGCACGTCAGACGGTGGATGTGGGTTTTGTACTGGGCGGGGAGGCAGCCAATGTCGACGCCAAGGGCCTGATGTCGCTGGGCAGCATTTCCTATCAGCCGCTGATGGTGTTCTATCGCGGGGCAACACGGCCGCTATTGTCCGGCTTCAAGGGCCAGCGGCTGGAAATCGGCGAGGCGGGCAGCGGCACGCACAATCTGGCGCTGGCCTTGCTCAAGCTCAACGGCATCACCCCCGGTGACGGCACGGTGCTGCTGGATACCGTGGCGGGCAATGCGGTGAAGGCCTTGCTGGACAATCAGGTGGATGCGCTGTTCGTGATGGGGGATTCCACCTCCACCGACCTGTTGCGCCAGCTGCTGCACACGCCGGACATTCATCTTTTCAATTTTGCCCAGGCGGACGCCTATGCACGCCGGGTCAGCTATCTGAACAAGCTCACCCTGCCGCGCGGCGGGCTGGATCTGGGCAAGGACATTCCCGAAGCCGATACCCAGCTGATTGGCCCCACCGTGGAGCTGATCGCCCGTGAGGGCCTGCACCCGGCCTTGTCCGACCTGTTGCTGGAAGCCGCCCGCGAAGTGCATGGCAAACCCGGCCTGTTCAAGAAAGCGGGGGAGTTTCCGGTGCTGGCCGAGCATGAAATCCGCCTCAGTCCGGATGCCCAGCGCTATTACGCCTCCGGCAAAAGCCTGCTGTACCGTACCTTCCCCTTCTGGCTGGCCGGGCTGGTGGCCCGCGCCCTGGCGGTCATCCTGCCTCTGGTGCTGTTGCTGATTCCCGCCCTCAAGGTGGCCCCGGCCATTTACCGCTGGCGCATCCAGTCCGGCATCAACCGCTGGTATCGGGTGTTGTTCGATATCGAGCGCGAGGCGGTGGCACAGCGTACCGTGCCGGGCAAGCAGGAGGAATTGCTGCGCCGGCTGGCCCATGTGGATGCCACCGTCAGCAAGATCGTGGTGCCGGCGGCCTTTGGTGATTTGCTGTACGAGCTGCGCGGCCATATCGACTTTGTCCGCAGCCGCTTGCAGGCCGATGCCGACGCGCAGGGTCATCAGGACCAGCAGGGCTGACTCAGTTGCTGTCTTTCACCGGCAGCAAGCGGAGGATCAGGCGGCTGATGCCCTGACGCAAGGCCGGCAGGTGCAGGGCCAGTCCACCCAGCAGGCCCACCAGGCCACCAGCCAGGGTGTCGTAGAAGCGCGCCTCGATCAGGGCAAAGGCCGACCCGTGGCCCAGATGAGCCGCCTCGGCCAGCAATATCGCCATCGGCGTGATGAACACTGCCGCCATGCCGTAGTGGCGCACCACCAGCGTCTCCACCACCACACTCAGCAGCATGACCAGTAGCGACACCGTCCAGGCGTTCAGCGGCAGGCTGAATACACCCCAGGTAAGCAACAGCCCCAGTGCCGTCCCCAGCAGCCGCTGCAACTGGCGGTTCCATACCGCGCGCAGGCTGGCTCCTTGCAGCACGGCCAGGCAGCTCACCGGCACCCAGTAGGGCCGTTGCAGTTGCAGCCATTCGGCCAGCAGCAGCGACAGGAAAACCGTCAGGCCGATGATCAGCGCATCCATCACCACGAAGTCGAAATCCGGCGCAGGCAAGGGCTGGACCGGTTTGGGCGTGCGCCAGCGCAGCACATGCAGGCTATAGCCGAAGGCCAGCACGCAGGCCAGCAGGCTGCCCATGGCTACCAGACCAACCCGCAGCGGTATCTCCAGCACGGGTACCGGGGTGTAGGCGGCAAGGGCAGCCAGCATCACGAAGAAATAACTGCCCGGTGGTGGCAGGCGGTAAAAGCGGCAGATCATCGTCACCAGAATGGTGATGACAGCCAGCACCGGGGCCGTGGCCAGCGGCAGCAACTGGCTGAGGAGGCCCAGCGTGAAACTGGCGATCAGACCGAAGCTGCAGGCCATGATGGTGACCATGCGATGGTGCATGGGCGTGGCCGGCAGGTAGAGAAAGGCCATGCCGCCCAGGGAGGACAGCAGGCCAAAGGCCAGGTGGCCGGTCCAGGCGGCAATCAACAGCGGCAGGCCGGTGGCCAGCGCGGCGGTCAGCGGCATCTGCCATGGCCGGTCGCTGGCTTGAAAACTGCGTAATTGCTGCCATTCGCGGGCAATCAGGGCGCGTATCTGCGGTACTGGTCTGGCTGGCTGCATGGTGATTTCCGTCAATAGCCAATAAAAAGTGCAGCCTGACGAATAAGTCAGTGCATTGGCAAGCGCTCAGTGTCGCGCCGCTGCCGCCAGCCGCTCAGCACAAACAGCAGGGCAATGGCCCACAGCACGGCCACCATCCAGGCCGAACCGGCATGCTGCATCAAGAGGCCGGTGGCAGCCGGGCCCAGGCTGCTGGACGCATTCCAGCTCAGTGAAATCAGCCCGGAAACACGCAGCAGGGCGGCACCGCTGAACAGTTCGCCGCTGGCCACCATGGATAAGGTATAGATGGCACCGGCACACGCGCCCAGCACAAACAGATAAGCCTCCCACAGCAGCGGCAGCTGCATCATCCATGGCAGCAAGGGCAGCAGCAGGCACACCAGTACCCCGCACAGCAGGTGTACCCGGCGACGGCCAAGGTGGTCGGCCAGCCAGCCGATACCAAACTGCAAGGTGGCATCGCCCGCCAGCAGGATGGAGGCGGATGCCAGCGCGCGGCTCTGGCTCATGCCGCCTTCCATCGCCACCAGCGGCAGGAAGCTGAGCATCACGGTATCGAAAGAGGCAAAAAACGCCGTGCCCAGCAAAATGGCGGGCGCAGCTTGCACAATGCCCAGCCAGCCGGTGTCGCTGGCCTTGTCGTCGGTGGTGGACGCCGGATGTTGCGGATGACTGCCGTCACGTGCTTCCGGCCGGGCCAGCATGATGCCTGGAATACCCAGCAAAAACAGCGCGCCACACAGGAGAAATGCCTGATCAGGCCAGCGGGCCAGCAAGTCGGTCAGCATCGGTCCCAGTACCTGGCAGGCGGTAAAGCAGGTGGAATAGATGGCGACGATGCGGCCACGCGCATGGTCGCCAGCCAGGGTGTTGATCCAGCTTTCGCCCAGCACGAACAAGGGTGCCATGGCGGCACCAAACAAAAAGCGCGCCAGCATCCAGCCGGGAATCGACTGCAGGTATTGCAGCGGCATCACCGACATTGAGGCCAGCAGCAGGCAGCCCAGCATCACATTGCGCCGCCCCAGCCGCAGCGCCAGGGCCGGGGCGGCCATGGTGGCCAGCACCCCGCCCAGTGCGCCGGCGGCCACGGTCCAGCCGATGACTTCCGGGCTGAAGCCGCGGGCAGTGAGGGTGAGGGCGGTCAGCGGCATGGTACTGCCCAGCCCCAGGCCCAGCAGGGCGACACTGAAGATGACGGCGGCAAAATCGCGCCAGGCGCTGCGTGGCAGCATGAACAGCTCCGTGGGGAATGGGAGAGACAGCCTAGCACAAGGGCATGGCGCTGCGCCAAGCAGCACTTGTCGCCCGCCTGCGTAGCCATCTACGTCATGTAACGTATTTTTCCGGCCGCAGCCTGCGGTTACCTTGATGACGCAGCGCAACAATCCATCTCACATCATCAGGGGAATCTCATGGCAAGCACTCGTCGCACTTTTCTGAAGTCCGCTCCGCTGGTTCTGGCCGCCGCCGGCCTGCTGTCCATGCCGGCCTTTGCCGCCGACACCATCAAGGTGGGGGTGTTGCACTCCCTGTCCGGCACCATGGCTATTTCGGAAACCTCGCTCAAGGACATGGCGCTGTTTGCCATCGACCAGATCAATGCCAAGGGCGGCGTGCTGGGCAAGAAGCTGGAACCGGTCGTGGTGGACCCGGCCTCCAACTGGCCGCTGTTTGCCGAAAAGGCGCGTCAGCTGCTGAGCAAGGACAAAGTGGCGGTGACCTTCGGCTGTTGGACTTCGGTATCGCGCAAATCGGTACTGCCGGTGTACGAGGAGCTGAACGGCCTGCTGTTCTACCCGGTGCAGTACGAGGGTGAGGAAATGTCGCCCAATGTGTTCTACACCGGTGCTGCGCCCAACCAGCAGGCCATTCCGGCAGTGCAATACCTGATGAGCAAGGAAGGCGGCGGTGCCAAGCGCTTCTTCCTGCTGGGTACCGACTATGTCTACCCGCGCACCACCAACAAGATTTTGCGGGCCTTCCTGCACAGCAAGGGGGTGAAGGACGAAGACATCCAGGAGATGTACACCCCCTTCGGGCATAGCGATTACCAGACCATCGTCGGCAACATCAAGAAGTTCGCTGCCGGTGGCAAGACGGCGGTCATCTCCACCATCAATGGCGACTCCAACGTGCCCTTCTACAAGGAACTGGGCAATCAGGGCCTGAAAGCCACCGACGTGCCGGTGGTGGCCTTCTCGGTGGGTGAGGAAGAACTCAAGGGCATCGACACCAAGCCGCTGGTGGGCCATCTGGCTGCCTGGAACTACTTCATGAGCGTGAAGAACCCGGTGAACAGCAAGTGGATTGCCGACTACCGCGCCTGGGCCAAGAAGAAGGGCCTGGCGAATGCCGACAAGCTGGTGACCAACGACCCGATGGAAGCCACTTATGTGGGCATCAATATGTGGGCCGAGGCAGTGAAGAAAGCCGGCACCACCGATGTCGCCGCCGTCACCAAGGCCATGGCCGGCATCAAGTTTGCCGCCCCGTCCGGTTTCACGCTGGAAATGGACCCGAAAAACCATCACCTGCACAAGCCGGTGATGATTGGCGAAATCCAGCCTAACGGTCAGTTCTCGGTGGTGTGGAAAACCAAGACCCCGATCCGCGCCCAGCCGTGGAGCCCCTTCATTCCGGGCAATGACAAAAAGCCCGACACTCCGGTGAAGAGCAAGTAACAGCGGCTGACAACATCCCTGCTGCGCCTGTGTATCAGCCGCTCTGGTTGATTGTTTCAAGCACAGCACGGGACGACGCACGCCCTTGCCCGCTCCAGCCCTTTCCGGGTGGTGGCGGGCATATCCTGTAAGGAAAGCACCATGCAATTGTTCAAACCCCTGTTCCTGCTGCTGTCCCTGTGCAGTGGTCTGGTGGCCGCCAGCCCGCTGACCGAGCTGGCCCATGCTGACCCGGCCGACCGTGCCGGGCTGATCACCCAGTGGACGGTGCAGGCGGATGGCCCGCGCCGTCAGGCAGTTGCCGCACTGGAGGAGGGCAGGCTGTTTACCAGCGCCGATGGCAACCATGTGTTGTTGCAAGGCGCAGACGGCAAGCTCAGCGATGTGGACAACGGCCAGCCGGTGGCTGGCGATGCCAGCAGTCTGGATGCCTTGCCGGTCAACAACAGCGTGCGCAGCGCGCTGGAGGCGTTTCATGCGGCCGGTGATCTGGCCGACCCGGACCGCAGCAAGCGCCTGAGCGCCATTCAGGCCTTGCAGGACAGTGCCAACCCCGGCCTGCTGCCCTTGCTGCTGAGCCGGCAGCAGCAGGAGCAGGACAGTCAGGTCAGACAGGCCCTGCACATGGCCAGCGCCCGCCTGCAACTGGCCAGCCCGGATGCCGCACAGCGGCTGAGCGCCATCCACACCCTGGCCGACAGTGCCGACCCGGCCACCCTCAGCCTGCTGGCCCCGCTGACAGTCGCCGCCAGCGAGCCGGAAGCCAGCGTACGCGCCGCCGCCAGTCAGGCCATGGCCGACATCAAGGCCAGCCAGTGGCGTTACAACATGCTGGGCTATGCCTTCAGCGGCATCAGCCTGGGCTCGGTACTGCTGCTGGCCGCCCTGGGGTTGGCCATTACCTATGGCCTGTTGGGCGTCATCAATATGGCGCATGGCGAAATGCTGATGATCGGCGCCTACGCCAGTTATGTGGTGCAGAACCTGTTCCGCACTTGGTGGCCGGGCGCTTTCGATGCCTATCTGCTGGCGGCGCTGCCGGTGGCCTTTGCCGTCACCTTTGTCATCGGCATGGCGCTGGAGCGGCTGATCATCCGCCATCTGTATGGCCGTCCGCTGGAAACCCTGCTGGCCACCTGGGGCATCAGCCTGATGCTGATCCAGGCGGTGCGCATGCTGTTTGGCGCGCAAAACGTGGAAGTGGCCAACCCGTCCTGGCTGTCCGGCGGCTGGGAAATCACCCCGGCGCTCACCCTGCCGTATAACCGGCTGGCCATCATCGCCTTTGTTGCGGGCGTGCTGGTGCTGACCTGGCTGCTGCTCAACAAGACGCGGCTGGGCCTGTTCGTGCGTGCCGTCACGCAAAACCGCCGCATGGCCGACAGCGTGGGCGTGCCCACCGGCAAGGTGGACATGCTGGCTTTCGGTCTGGGTTCGGGCATTGCCGGGCTGGGCGGGGTGGCCTTGAGCCAGATCGGCAACGTCGGCCCGGAGCTGGGGCAGGGCTATATCGTGGACAGCTTCATGGTGGTGGTGCTGGGCGGAGTAGGCCAGCTGGCCGGGACCGTCACCGGGGCCATGGGCCTTGGCATCGTCAACAAGATTCTGGAACCGTCGCTGGGGGCGGTGCTGGGCAAGATCCTCATCCTCGGCTTCATCATCCTGTTCATCCAGAAGCGTCCGCAAGGCCTGTTCGCCCTCAAGGGCCGGGTACTGGACTAGGAGCACCATCATGCAAACCGCACTTTCCCTGCGGCTGGCCACCCGTCTGGGGCCGCAGCCGCTGAAACTGGCAGGTGGCGCAGCACTGGCCGTGCTGCTGGCCATGCCGGCGCTGCATTTATGGACGGACCCGGCCAGCAGCCTGCATGTGTCGGCCTACACTCTCACCCTGGTGGGCAAGATCCTGTGCTATGCCATCGTGGCGCTGGCCATGGACCTGGTGTGGGGCTACACCGGCCTGCTCAGCCTGGGCCACGGCCTGTTCTTTGCCCTGGGTGGCTACGGCATGGGCATGTACCTGATGCGTGCCATCGGCCATGACGGCAATTACCAGAGCGACCTGCCGGACTTCATGGTGTTTCTCGACTGGAAAACCCTGCCGTGGTTCTGGCAGGGCAGCGAGCATCTGGCCTGGGCGCTGTGTCTGGCAGTGGGCGTGCCCGGCCTGCTGGCGTTGGTGTTTGGCTGGCTGGCTTTCCGTTCGCGCATCAAGGGCGTGTACTTTTCCATCATGACCCAGGCGCTCACCTATGCCGCCATGTTGCTGTTTTTCCGCAATGAAACCGGCTTTGGCGGCAATAACGGCTTTACCGACTTCAAGCGCATCCTCGGCTATGGCATTGCCGCGCCCGGCACGCGCGCCACGCTGTTCCTGCTGACCGTGCTGCTGCTGGTGGCTGCGCTGGCCGCCGGTTTCTGGCTGGTCAACAGCAAGTTCGGACGCATTCTCACCGCCATTCGCGATGCCGAGTCGCGGCTGATGTTCTGTGGTTACAACCCGCTGTATTACAAGCTGTTCATCTGGGTGGCGTCCGCCATGCTGTGCGGCCTGGCCGGGGCGCTGTACGTGCCGCAGGTGGGCATCATCAATCCGGGCGAAATGTCACCGGCCAACTCCATCGAAATTGCCATCTGGGTGGCGGTGGGTGGGCGTGGCAGCCTGATCGGCCCGGTACTGGGCGCTGGTTTCATCAATGCGGCCAAAAGCTGGTTCACCGTGGCTTTTCCCGAATACTGGCTGTTTTTCCTGGGTGGGCTGTTCATTGCCACCACGCTGTTCCTGCCGCGCGGCCTGCTGGGCCTCTTGCGCCGTCACAAGGAGAAGGCATGATGCCCGTCACTACTTCGCAAGCGGTGCAGCGTGAAAGCTGGGATGGCGATACCCCGGCCAGTGGCCGCCTGTTGCAGCCGGGGGTGGATGTCACCCATGGCCAGATCCTGTATCTGGACGACATCAGCGTCAGCTTTGACGGTTTCCGTGCGCTCAACCGTCTGTCCCTGTCCATCGGCGTGGGCGAGCTGCGCTGCATCATCGGCCCCAACGGCGCGGGCAAGACCACCATGATGGACGTGATTACCGGCAAGACCCGTGCCGACAGCGGCTCGGCCTTTTTCGGCCAGACCATCAATCTGGCCCAGCATTCCGAGGCGGAAATTGCCCAGCTGGGCATAGGACGCAAGTTCCAGAAACCCACGGTGTTCGAGGCGATGACGGTTCAGGAAAACCTGGAACTGGCGCTGGCCGGGCCGCGTTCGGTGTGGGCCAGTCTGCGCGCCCGTCTCTCCGGGCAGCAGCGTGACCGGATCGACGAATTGCTGACGCTGATCCGCCTGGGTGAGCAGCGGGCGCGGCAGGCAGGGCTGCTGTCGCATGGCCAGAAACAGTGGCTGGAAATCGGCATGCTGCTGGCGCAGGAGCCGCAGCTATTGCTGCTGGACGAGCCGGTGGCGGGCATGACCGATGCCGAAACCGAAAAGACCGCCGAGCTGCTGCTCACCCTCAAGGGCCGCCATTCGCTGATGGTGGTGGAACACGATATGGAATTCATCGCCAGCATTGCCGGCAAGGTGACAGTGCTGGCCGAGGGCGCGGTACTGGCCGAGGGCAGCCTGCAGCAAGTGCAGGCGGATGAACGGGTGATCGAAGTCTATCTGGGGCGCTGACATGCTGGACATACAAGAACTGGACCAATACTACGGCGGCAGCCACATTCTGCGCCGCGTCAGCCTGCAAGCCGAAATCGGCCAGGTGACCTGCCTGCTCGGCCGCAATGGCGTGGGCAAATCCACCTTGCTGCGCTGCCTGATGGGGCAGCTGCCGGCCAAAAACGGCAGCATCCGCTGGCAGGGAGAGGACATCAGCCGCTGCGCACCGCACCAGCGCGTGGCGCGTGGCATTGCCTATGTGCCGCAGGGGCGGGAAATCTTTGGTCGGCTGACGGTGGAAGAAAACCTGCGCATGGGGCTGGCGCGCTTTGGCGGCAAGGCCGGGCGCGAGATTCCGGCCTCGGTGTACGAGATGTTCCCGGTGCTGTACGACATGCGTCAGCGTCGTGGTGGCGACCTGTCCGGCGGCCAGCAGCAGCAACTGGCCATTGGCCGGGCGCTGGTCAGCCAGCCATCGCTGCTGGTGCTGGACGAACCCACCGAGGGCATCCAGCCGTCCATCATCAAGCAGATAGGCGAAGTCATCCGCAACCTGGCGGCGCGACGCGACATGGCCATCCTGCTGGTGGAACAGTACTACGACTTTGCCGAAGCACTGGCCGATCGCTATCTGGTGATGTCACGCGGCGAGGTGATACGTTGCGGAGCTGGATCCGACATGGCGCAGGACGGAGTACGCGAACTGCTGGCCATCTGACGCGGCAGGCTGCCAGCCTGTCTCCCGGCACGCTAATTGCTGAGTCTTGCACCATCCACCTTGCTGATTGACTGCTGATGAATCTGAACGCGCTGAGCATGGCCAATGCCTTGCCTGCCGGTTTGCAAGCCGGCTGGCATGCCGCACTGGAATTGGGCTATGCCCTGGTGCAAGGCTGCACCGTGCCGGTGCATCGACGTCACCAGGGGCCGTTGCGGGTGCAAAAACACTTCATCGACGCGCATGGCCAGTGCCAGCACATTGTGGTGCATCCTCCGGGCGGGATGGCTGGCGGGGACAGGCTGACGCTGGATGTTGATCTGGCCGCTGGCAGCCAGGTACTGCTCACCAGCCCCGGCGCGGCCAAATGGTATGACAGCTTCGGTCGGCAGGCCAGCCAGCAGCTGCAAGTGCGTCAGCAAGCCGGCAGCCTGCTGGAATGGCTGCCACAGGAAACCATTCTGTATGCCGGCAGTACCGTGCAGCTGGACAACTGCTTCCGCCTGCAGGGCGATGCCCGCCTGCTGGCTGGCGAGGTGATGTGCCTGGGCCGCCCGGCCAGCGCCGAACACTTTGACCGTGGCCTGTGGCAGCAAGGCAGCGAAGTATGGCGTGACGACACCCTGCTGTGGTGCGAGCACAACCATGTGCCCGGTGACAGCCCCTTGCTGGCATCCCCGGTGGGAATGGGTGGCCACAGCGTGCTGGCTACCCTGCTGTGGGCCGGGCCGGCACTGCCGCCAGACATCCATCAGGCCTGTCTGGAACTGCCCTGTGCCGGGCGTGCCGCTGCCAGTCAGCTGCCCGGCATCTGGCTGGCCCGCTTTATTGGTGACAGCGCCGAAGCTGCCCATCACTGGCTGCGTGGCTGTCGCAACCTGATCTATCCCTTCAGCCACGGACGCGCAGCCAGCCAGCCGCGCATCTGGGCAAGCTGACAAGAAAGCACCCCATGGAACTGACCCCCCGCGAAAAAGACAAGCTGCTGATTTTCACCGCCGGGCTGGTGGCAGAGCGCCGCCTGGCCCGTGGCCTGCGGCTGAATTATCCCGAGGCCGTGGCCTATATCAGTGCCGCCATTCTGGAAGGCGCACGTGACGGGCAGAGCGTGGCCGCACTGATGCATTACGGCACCACGCTGCTCAAGCGCGAACAAGTGATGGACGGTGTGCCGGAGATGATTCCGGATATCCAGGTGGAGGCCACTTTTCCGGATGGCACCAAGCTGGTCACCGTGCACCAGCCCATTGTCTGACGCAGCCCGCCAACAGGAGATTGCGATGATTCCAGGAGAAATCCGCTTTGCCAGCGGCGACATCGAAATGAATGTCGGCCGCGCCACCTTGCAGCTGGAGGTGGCCAATAGTGGTGACAGGCCGATCCAGGTCGGCTCGCATTACCACTTTGCCGAAGCCAACGACGCACTGCGCTTCGACCGCGCTGCCGCACGTGGTTTCCGGCTGAATATCGCCCCCGGTACGGCGGTGCGTTTCGAACCGGGCCAGACCCGCACGGTAGAACTGGTGGCGCTGGATGGCGCACGCCGCGTATTCGGCTTTCAGGGCCGGGTGATGGGGGAATTATGAAAATCAGCAGACAGGCTTATGCCGAGATGTTTGGCCCCACCACGGGCGATGCGGTGCGCTTGGCCGATACCGGCCTGTGGGCACAAGTAGAGCGCGACTTCACCGTATATGGCGAAGAAGTGAAGTTCGGTGGCGGCAAGGTGATTCGCGACGGCATGGGCCAGGGTCAGTGCGTGGCCGCCGAGGTGGCGGATACCGTGATTACCAATGCGCTCATCATCGACCACTGGGGCGTGGTCAAGGCGGACATCGGCCTGAAGGGGGGCCGTATTGCCGCCATCGGCAAGGCGGGCAACCCGGACATCCAGCCCGGTGTGGACATCCTGATTGGTGCGGCAACGGAAATCATTGCCGGTGAAGGCATGATCATCACCGCTGGCGGCATCGACACCCATATCCATTTCATCTGCCCGCAGCAGATCGAAGAGGCACTGGCTGCCGGCATCACCACCATGATTGGCGGTGGCACCGGCCCGGCCACCGGCACCAATGCCACCACCTGCACACCCGGGCCCTGGCATATGGCCAGCATGCTCAAGGCCGCGGAAGGCTTTGCCATGAACCTGGGCTTTACCGGCAAGGGCAATGCCAGCCTGCCGGAAGCGCTGCGCGAACAGGTGCGCGCCGGGGCCATCGGCCTGAAGCTGCACGAGGACTGGGGCAGCACGCCGGCGGCCATCGACAACTGTCTGGGCGTGGCGGACGAGATGGACGTGCAGGTGGCCATTCACACCGACACGCTGAACGAAGCCGGTTTTGTCGAAACCACGCTGGCAGCATTCAAGGGCCGCACCATTCACACCTATCACACCGAAGGGGCAGGTGGCGGCCACGCACCCGACATCATCAAGGCCTGTGGCTTTGCCAATGTGCTGCCCAGCTCCACCAACCCCACGCGGCCCTTCACCGTCAACACCATCGACGAGCACCTGGACATGCTGATGGTGTGCCATCACCTGCATGCCTCGATTGCCGAAGACGTGGCCTTTGCCGAAAGCCGCATCCGGCGCGAAACCATTGCCGCCGAGGACATCCTGCATGATCTGGGCGCGTTTGCCATGATGTCCTCCGACAGCCAGGCCATGGGCCGCGTGGGGGAAACCATCCTGCGTTGCTGGCAGACGGCGGACAAGATGAAACAGCAGCGCGGCCCGCTGGCGGGGGACAGCGAAGGCTGCGACAACGCCCGCATCAAGCGCTATATCGCCAAGTACACCATCAACCCGGCCATCACCCACGGCATCAGCCATGAAGTGGGCAGTATCGAGGTGGGCAAGCTGGCCGACCTGGTGCTGTGGAAGCCGATGTTCTTTGGCGTCAAGCCCAGCCTCATCCTCAAGGGCGGCATCATCGCCATGGCCGCCATGGGCGACGCCAATGCCAGCATTCCCACGCCGCAGCCGGTGCACAGCAGGCCGATGTTCGGCAGTTTCGGCAAGGCCATTGCCGATGGCAGCGTCACCTTTGTCTCACAGGCTGCGCTGGATGCCGGTATCGGCGAGGCGCTGGGCCTGAACAAGCGACTGGTGGCGGTACATGGCTGCCGCAGCGTGCAAAAGACCGACCTGATCCACAACGACTACCTGCCGCAGATTGAAGTGGACCCGCAAAACTATCAGGTAAAAGCCGACGGACAGCTGTTGTGGTGCGAACCGGCCGCCGTGCTGCCCATGGCCCAGCGCTATTTCCTGTTCTGAACAGGCACAGCTGGCACAGGACACTCATGGCCTGGAAACCACCGGGTTGCGGCCCGGAAAACAGACAAACAAGGAAAGAACATGCTGGTGATTACCGAGCGACTGCCGCAAGCCTGCCGCAGTGATGCCGACTTGCTGCTCAGCTTTGAATTGCGCAGCAAGACCCGGCTGCGTACCCGTACCGTGGATGGCGAGGAAGCCGGCCTGTTTTTATCCGCCGGCGCACCGCTGGCGCATGGTCAGTGCCTGCGGGCGGAAGATGGCCGCGTGGTGCGCATACTGGCGGCGGACGAGCCCCTGCTGCATGTGCGTTGCGCCAGCCCGGAAGCGTTGTGCCGTGCGGCCTACCATCTGGGCAATCGTCACGTTCACTTGCAGGTGGGCGAGGGCTGGTTGCGGCTGCTGGACGACTATGTGCTGGAGCAGATGCTGCAGCAAATGGGGGCTGAAGTGAGCCGGCTGTTTGCGCCGTTCAATCCGGAAAGCGGAGCCTACGGCGGTGGCCATCATCATTCGCACGGCAAGGATGCCGCCTTCCAGTACGCGCCGAAGCTGCATCTGTTCGGTCAGCCGGCATGAGCGCACTGCTGCCTTTGCTGCAATTGCTGCGCCTGGCCAGCCCCGGTCTGCCGATTGGCGGTTTCAGCTATTCGCAGGGGCTGGAAAGCGCGCTGGAACTGGGCCTGGTACACGATGCCGCCAGCGCGCAGCAGTGGTTGCATGATGTCTTGCAAGGCCCGGTCTGCCATTTTGATGCCGCCATGCTCTCCCGCATGCTGCACGCGTTGGCCGACGGCGACGAGGCTGCATTGTACCGGCTCAACCAGCGTTATCTGGCCAGCCGCGATTGCCGCGAGCAAAGACAGGAAACCATACAAATGGGCTACTCGCTGCGCCAGTTGCTGGCGGGTTTGCCGGAAGGCCAGGCCATGAGCTGGCCGGATGGCTTGGCCAATGGCGACGTCTGCCTGCCGGTGGCATGGGCGCTGGCGGCCCGTGCGCTGGGCATAGACGAGCGCGAAGCAGTGACGGCGCTGCTGTGGAGCTGGCTGGAAAACCAGGTGATGGTGCTGCTCAAGGCCATGCCCATGGGCCAGAGTGCAGGCCAGCTGCTGCTGTCGGTCCTGCTGCCCGCGCTGGCGGAGGCGGTGGAGCGCGCCATCAGCCTGCCTGCCGGACAGCACAGTAATTTCGCCCCCGGCCTGATGTGGGCGGCGATGAAACACGAAACCCAGTACAGCCGCCTGTTCCGCTCCTGAGCGAAACAGGCCAGAGGAGATACACCATGCAGAAAACCGCCTTGCGCGTTGGAATCGGCGGGCCGGTCGGCTCGGGCAAGACCCACCTCACCTGGGCGCTGTGCAGCGCCCTGCGCGACATCTACAACGTTGCCGTGGTCACCAACGATATTTACACCCAGGAAGATGCCCAGTTTCTGGTGAGGAACGAGGCGCTGTCGCCGGACCGCATCATTGGCGTGGAAACCGGCGGCTGCCCGCACACTGCCATTCGCGAGGATGCGTCCATCAATCTGGAAGCGGTGGCACAGCTCAATGCCCGTCATCCGGGGCTGGACGTCATCTTCATCGAAAGCGGCGGTGACAATCTGGCCGCCACCTTCAGCCCGGAGTTGTCCGACCTCACCATTTATGTGATCGATGTGTCGGCCGGTGACAAGATTCCGCGCAAGGGCGGGCCGGGTATTTGCAAATCCGACTTGCTGGTGATCAACAAGATAGACCTGGCACCGCTGGTGGGCGCTTCACTGGAGGTGATGGAGCGCGATGCACGCAAGATGCGCGGCGAGCGGCCCTTTGTGTTCTCCAATCTCAAAAGCGGGCAGGGCCTGGCGGACATCATCGCCATCATCGAGGAGAAGGGCATGCTCAAGCTGTAAGCCAGTTGTTCTGGGCAAACAGATGGTGGGTTGATGTGACAAGGCCGGGCTTTGCCCGGCCTTGTCTTGTCATTGCAGCCGTGCTCTTACTGCGGAGCGTGTGGCCCTTCATCTGGTGGCGGCGGCGGGAGCAGCGGACGCAGCGGCTTGGCCAGTACCATGCCGTCGTAGGGCTGGCATATGGCGGGAATGCTGTCGCCGTGCAGGTAAATGGTGGTCTTGCTGCCTGTCTTCTTGCCCACGCAGGCTTTGACGGCAGCCAGCGGCGGCTCGTGCGGCGGTGGTGGCATGTGTCCATGCTCATCGGCCGGATGCGGGCCGTGTGGATCGCATTGGTTGTGCTCAGCTTCCGAGGCATCCTGATGCCCGGCCTGGCATCGGTGTGCAGCTGAGTCAGACGGCATGTTGCTGTCTGCCGCATGGCTGGTGCTGCACAACAGCAGGCCCAGCGTGGCGCTGACAACAATAAAGTGAGAGGGGCGCATGAGAGTCCTGCCTTCATGGTGACAATGCGCCCACCTTAGTCAGGCGCTGGCAGCGCTACAAGCTTGTGGCTGCCAGCTTTACACCGCTTTGAGCGAAGTGAAGCCAATTAGCCCCGTTTAACATGTTTTACATGCGCTGCCGGGGCAAGTATCCGGGCTTGGAGCGGCTGACAAAATAGCGTTGCGTCCCCGGGGCAAGGCGCGCTGACGCCGACAGTACAAGGGTAGGGCAAGGAGGCGCAGCGTAGCAGCAGGGTTTTTGTTAGCCGCACTCAGAAGTGGTAATGGGCAAAGGTAAACAGCACGTTGCCATTGCCCTTGCCGCCGGGAATATAGGTGCTGTTGATGGTCAGATTGCCATAGCTGATACCCACCAGCGGCAGCACACCCGGGAAGGGAAAGGAGTGCAGGGTGTCGGTGCGCGAAGTGATGAAGGCGGTATAGCCGATTTCGGCACGCCACTCACCTGCGCGGAAAAAGGGGTGGGTATAGGCATAACCGGCAATCGGCTCTACCTTCTTGTGCGAGTCGAGAAAAGCCATGGCGTACAGCGCATGCCAGTTGTCATTGTCGTCACGCAGGCTGCGGCCCAGGCCAAAACCCCAGGGGTTTTCGTTGAACTCGGCGATTTTCTCTTTGGTATAGGCCCAGCGCATGTGATAGGTGTTCAAGGGCAGATAGGCATCCAGCGTGCCATCGTTCCAGACATGCTGGACTTCATTGCTGGCACTCTCCAGCCAGGATTCGGCGCGGGCCGGGCTGGAGAACAGACAGGACAAGGCGCTGCCAAGGACAAGGGCGGTGCTGAGGCGGGTGTAAGCGGACATGAATCTCAACTGGCGGTGTGCTGCCAGCCAGAACGGCAGCACGATTGCAAAAAATAGGGCAGGGCTGGGGATGTTACCTGTACTGGCCAGCAGGTCAAGTCAGCTCGGCTAGACCGGCTTAGTTGCGCAGAAGTTCCCGTTGTTGCAGCTCGGCCGCCTGCATGTCGCGGCACAAATGCAGCAAGGTGGCAGCGGCATCCGGGGCGTGCGCCTGCAGGCGTCGGGCCGCCGCGTCCAGCAACTGGCGTGCCTTGTGCCATTCGCCGTACTCCAGATACAGGCTCGCGCGTTGGTACAGGTTCATGCTGTCTTCCCGGAACAGCGCCGGGTGCTGCACTGGCTGTTGCTGGATGGTGTCCAGCCGTTCGCGGTTCAGCGACTGGACGCGTGGCAGAAAATCATGGCACAGGGTGTTGATGCTGGCATGCGTCAGCGCGGGCAGTGGCGGGCGTCGTGAGATCAGTCGGGAAAGCGCCTTGAGCATGGCACGGCAGTCCTGGCCTGCCTGGAGCAGGGTATGGTGGGAAACCCCGCACCATACCCTGTCCGTACGTCAACTTGCGGCAAGAAACATCAATAGTTGTAATGCCGGGCGTTGCCTGCCGTTTCAGTCCTGCAGGGCCGGGTTCAGTGCGCTGCGCACCGTGCTTTCATCCAGCGCGGACGAGCACAGCTTGATGAAGCGGTAGGCATAGCTGCGCAGGTAATGGCCGCGACGAATGGCAATGCGGGTGGTTTGCTGGCCGAACAGCGGCTGGCCCTGCACCACTTTCACCGCCTGGTCACGCTGCGGGTCTACGGCCATGGAGGCGACAATGCCGACTGCCAGTTCCAGTTCCACATAGGTCTTGATCACATCGGCATCCAGTGCCGACATCACGATGTCCGGCACCAGCCCGGCGCGGGCAAAGGCACGGTCAATCTGTGCACGGCCGGTAAAGCCCTGGTGGTAGGTGACGATAGGATATTCGGCCAGCGTTTCCAGCGACAGGGTTTGCTGGTGCAGCGGGTGATCCGGCGGGGCAATCACCCTGTGATACCAGCCATAGTAGGGGAAGGAAACCAGCTCGGGCACTTCGGCCACCGCTTCGGTGGCAATACCGATATCGGCATCACCGGACTGCAGCAGACGCACCAGCTCTTCCGGGCTGGCCTGATGCAGCACCAGATGTACTTTGGGAAAAGCTTTCTTGAAGGCAGTCACCACCTTGGGCAGCGCATAGCGCGCCTGGGTGTGGGTGGTGGCAATGGTCAGCTGGCCTTCGTCGCGCAGGCTGAACTGTTCGGCCAGGCGCTTGATGTTGCCGGCGTCCAGCAGCATGCGCTCCACGATGATCAGCAATTCCTTGCCCGGATCGGTCAGCCCCAGAAAACGCTTGCCCTTGCGGACGAACAGTTCGACACCCAGTTCGTCTTCCAGGTCCTTGATGTGTTTGCTGACGCCGGATTGCGAGGTGTACAGCGCGTTGGCGACTTCGGTGAGGTTGAAGTTCTGGCGCACGGTTTCGCGGATGATGCGCAGTTGCTGGAAGTTCATGACCATGCCTTGAATTTATATAACTCAAAGCAGGATATTTCTGTTTTTAATATAACAAAAATAACATTTACTTGTTTGCATATGCCATCTTGGTATCAGCTTGATCCGTCAAACCAGCCACAGCTCTCCCACTTGCGCTGCCAGTGCCTCGCAGGCTGGCGACGGGGCGTCCTGCCGGTTGCTGACCAGCAGGTCGATGGCTTCCGCCCGGCACAGGCTGAAGCGGCTGCTGAGGCCCAGCTTGCTGGCATCGGCCAGGATAAAGGTTTGATCGGCCTGCTCGCTCATGGCACGGGCCACTTCGGCCTCGTGGTGATCGTAATTGCTGGCCCCCATCCCGGCGCTGACGCCAACCGGAGACAGCAGGGCAATGTCGGCCCGGTAATGGCGAATGGCATTGACAGTGCTGCCGCCCACCGTGGCTGCGGCACGTTCGCCCAGCTCACCCCCCAGCATGATGACCTGATGGCGTTTGCCGCCCTCCGGCTGGCGCAAAGCCAGCGCCACATCAAAGGCATTGGTGATGATGGTCAGGCCGGAGAGCCCGGCCAGCTGGCGGGCCAGCAGGGCGGTGGTGGTGCCGGCATCAATGAACACGGTTTGCCCGGCACTGAGCCTGCTGCACACCGCGCGGGCAATGTCTTCCTTGAGACGGACATTGAGCTGCGCCCGTTCGGCAATCGGGGCTTCCGTTGCGCTGGGACGCACAATGCCGCCATGGGTGCGGCGCAACTGTCCCAGCGCTTCCAGCGCGGCGACATCCCGCCTGACTGTTTCCCGCGATACCTGTAGCTCCCTGACCAGCCGGTCAGTGCTGATGCGCTGCTCCAGTGCCAGCAAGGCACGGATGCGCTGGTAGCGCTCTTCTTGCCACATGGGCTTCTCCACCTGATAAGTGCCTGCTCATTCTCCCTGGCTTAGCTGCCCTGTCAAGCCGGTCGCCTGCTGGGATTTGCAGGTCGGATTTGCGCGCTTTGTGTACTTTTGTGGCAAAGTTGTAATGTTGGGTGTTTATTATGCTGGCCATGCTGACGGGCTGGCATGGCCTCCCGTCTTCCTTTGTCATCCGGATCGGGAGATACCATGCAACGCCGCCAGTTCATTCATGCCCTTGCCGCCGTATCCGCCAGCAGCCCCTTGTTGCTGGCCTCTTCTTCAGCCCGTGCCCAGAGCAGCACGGCCAGCGTTCCGCTGGATAGCGCACGCTGGTCACCTCGCAATGCGGCGCGCCTGCAATTGCTGCTGGACCAGCATGGCCGCCACAGCCCCGCTTACCGTGCCGACCGCAAGCCTTACGCCGTGTTCGACTGGGATAACACCTGCATCATGAATGACTGTGAAGAAGCCTTGCTGATGTACCAGATCAACCACTTGCAGTACAAGCTGACGCCGGAGGAGTTCCACCAGGTCGTGTGGCGTGACGTGCCGGATGAAACCTTCATGGCCGACTACAAGACGGTGGATGGCAAGCCGGTACGCATGGCCGACATCGCGGCCGACGTGGTGGCGGACTATCGCTGGCTATATGCCAACTATCAGGGCCTGGCCGGCAGCCGCAGCCTGGAGGACGTGCAGGCCAGCGACCAGTTCAAGGATTTCCGCGCCAAGCTTTACTTCATGTATGACGCCATCTGCGACAGCTTCCCGCTGGAAATCGGCTACAAGTGGATCATCTATTTCTACAAGAACATGAGCACGGCCGAACTGCAGGCCATGGCCATGGCCTCCAACAAGGCGGCGCTGGGGGATGGCCTGCGCAAGGTGCGTTACCAAAGCCCGGAAACCCTGCCGGGCAAGGCCGGGGTAGTGGCCGATACCCATTTTCATGGCATCCGCGTGCATGAGGAAATCCGCGGCCTGATGCATACCCTGCGCGCCAACGGCATTGATGTGTATGTCAGCACCGCCTCCATCGACGACGTGGTACGGGTGTTTGCCGGGCATGCCGATTTTGGCTATGGCGTGCCAGCGGAAAATGTCATCGGCCTGCGACTGGACATGGCCGATGGCAAATACACCGACCGCTATCTGCCGGGCTGGCATTTCAACTGGGGTCCTGGCAAGACCGTGGGCATCCGCCAGCAGTTGCAGGCGAAAAAGGGTTATGGCCCGGTGCTGGTGGCAGGCGACAGCGATGGCGATGCCTGGATGCTGCGTGACTTTGCCGATACCTCGGTGGGGCTGATCGTCAACCGCATGAAAAAGGGTGAAATCGGCGCAGACAGCCAGCTGGCCGCCCAGCAACTGGGTCAGCCGCAGGCGCGCTTCATCCTGCAAGGGCGTGACGAGGCCACCGGTTTGATGTTGCCGGATGAAAAGTCGCTCAAATACGGAAAGACCGAGCGCAAGCTGCTGGCCTGAGCGGGCAGCAATCGTGGCTCAGCGCAAGCGCCAGATGGCGCGATAGGCTTGCTGGTAGGGCAGGGCGGCATCTATGTCCTGCTCGCCCAGCTGTTGCAACACCTCACGGGTAAGCAGGATGGGTTTGCTGGCATAGCCGCTGGGGCTGGCATGGGCAAAGGCGCGGTTGAGTTCGTCCGCCATCTGCCAGCCTTGCGCCGCAAGTGGTTCGGCCACGGTTGCACTTTGTTGTGACAAACCGGCGCGGATACGGGTGATGGCCTTGCTGGAACCGTCTCCGGCGGAGACATTGCGGATGTCCGCACGCTGCACATGCAGCAGCGGATAGTTCATTTCATCGAAATAGACATCGTTGATGGCCAGCGTGTGCGTCCATTGCTTGCCATAGCGTTGGTTCAACTGCCTGACCACCGCATCCATCCGTTCTGCCGCATGGTTGATGGGGATGTTTTCCACGCTCAGCAATTTGCAGGTCTTGCACTGTGCCAGTGTCTGCTGCATGAAGCGGGTTTTGGCATTGGCAATGTCAAAGCGCTCGTCGTTGAAGATCACCACGCCAGCCTTGCCCTGGCTTTGCTGGATGACATAGCTGGCGGCCAGCCGCGCCACTTCCTGCGGGTCGGTGGTGACATTGAAGAACAGCCCGTCCTGTGCTCCGGGCGTGGCGGTGGCATGCCAGCCAACCAGCGGAATGCCGGCCTGCCTGGCCGCACCGATTTCCACCCTCATGTCGCTGGCGGCAATGCCACCCAGAATCACCCCTTGCACCCGGCGTTGGCTAATGGCACTGGCCAGCGCCTGGCGCAGCAGCGCACTGCTGCCCTTGCCATCGATCATCTGTAACTGCCATCCCAATAGCGCAGCGGCAGAGGCAAAGGCACGATAGCTGCCGGCAATGCCGCCATTACGCAGATCCTGCGCCAGATACAGCACCTGATAATGGCCCGGCTGTCGGGGAGGTCCACTGCGTGGGCCGTCCCAGCGCTGCTCAGCCAATGCCGCCGCCAGGCCCTGGCTGGCCAGCATCAGCACTATCAGCAGTGTGCGTTTGATTGCCATGGCAACCTTTCTGCTTGATGGCCCATGGGGGTTGGAGTAAAGAGTCAACTGGCAGGCTGTACAGAGCGCTACGCTACTGCCATTTTATAGGGCCAAGGCCGTATATGTGTATTGAATATGCATCTTGCTTGTCCTGCCGCAGATAATGGCCAGCAAAAACCGCCCGGCAGGCGGGCGGTTGCAGTGCAATGGCGCAGGATCAGAGCCGTTCGAAAATGACGGCAATGCCTTGTCCACCGCCAATACACATGGTGACCAGTGCATAACGGCCATTGATGCGTTGCAGTTCGTACAAGGCCTTGGTGGCAATCACGGCGCCGCTGGCACCAATCGGGTGACCCAGGGCAATGGCACCGCCATTGGGGTTGGCACGGGCCGGGTCCAGCTCCAGCGCTTTGCACACGGCCAGCGATTGCGCGGCAAAGGCCTCGTTCGATTCGATCACATCCATCTGGTCCAGCGTCAGCCCTGCGCGTTGCAAGGCAGCGCGGGTGGCAGGAATCGGGCCTTCGCCCATGATGTGGTTGGGCACGCCACACACTGCGTAGGAAACCAGTCGTGCCATCGGCTGTTGTCCGGCCGCCGCAGCGGCTTCGGCACTGGCCAGCACCAGGAAGGCCGCACCATCATTGATGCCCGAGGCATTGCCCGCCGTGACCGAGCCGTCCTTCTTGAATGCCGGTTTCATCTTGGCCAGCGCCTCCAGCGTGGTGGCACGCGGATGTTCGTCGGTATCAAACACCACTTCGCCCTTGCGGGTCTGGCTGACGATGGGGACGATCTGGCTGGCAAAGCGGCCATCGGCAATGGCGGCGGCCGCGCGCTGTTGCGAAACCAGGGCGAACTGGTCTTGTTCTTCGCGGCTGAGCTGCCATTTGTCCACCAGGTTCTCGGCGGTAATGCCCATGTGGCCCACACCGAAGGGGTCGGTCAGCGCGGCGGTCATCATGTCCAGCGCCTTGACGTCGCCCATGCGCGCACCGCTGCGCAATTGCGGCAACAGGTAGCCGGCGCGTGACATCACTTCCACCCCGCCGCCGATGGCATAGTCACAGTCACCCAGCATGATGGCCTGGGCGCTGGACACCACGGCTTGCAAGCCGGAACCACACAGGCGGTTGACTGCCATGGCGACAGATTCCATCGGCAAACCGGCCGCAATCGAAGCCAGCCGTGCCACATAGGCATAGCGGCTTTCTGTCGGAATGCAATTGCCCACTGTTACGTGGTGAATCTTGCTGGCGTCTGCGCCGGAGCGCAGCACGGCTTCCTTCATCACCATACCGCCCAGTTCGGCCGGTTCCAGGTGGCTCAGGCCGCCGCCAAACGTACCGATCGCCGAACGCACGGCACTCAATACCACGATATCGCGTTGTTTCATTTGCAGTTTCTCCCGTGTCGTGTTGTTTGAAGCCATCACCTTACCAGTCACAAATATATGCAAGCAAGCAATTGCTTGGTTTGTGGTCCATGCAATGTCGTCAGCAAAGGGGCTGGGCGCAGCTACAGTCTGGCACTGCTGCTTTGCAGTATGATTGACGACCGCAAAGCAGTTTATTCCAGGGGGAAAACATGAGCGTATTTATCTTTGCCAGTTTGCGTTGCCTGCCCGAGTACAGCCTGGCGCTGCGTGATGCCATGCGTGACATGCAGCGGGACAGTCTGGCGGAAGCAGGCTGTGAGGTGTACCAGGTATTGCAGGAAGAGGGTGCTGCCGACGTGCTGCATGTGTTTGAACGCTACCGCGACATGGTTGCGGTGGAGGCCCATCGCGCTTCTGCGCATTACCAGGCTTACCGGGCCTGGGTGGCCGACAAGCTGGCGGCACCGGTGGAAGTGAAACTGTTGCACGCGCTGGATTGAAAACTGCCGCCTAGGCGCAGCTGCGCACTGGCGGCAGGGGATATCAGGCAGATTTCCAGGCGTCGGCATTGCTCAGGATGGTTTGTGCCTTGTCCTGATCGGCGGCAGAACCGTGCACCAGCAGCACGTATTTGTCAGCCTTCAGTGCCGACTCGTACTCCACGGCGTCTTCTTTCTTCACGCCCAGTTTGGTGAGCGCTGCCGCCAGGGCGGAAACCCCGCCAACCACCACGGCACCTTCCACGGCGCTGACCAGTGTGGTGACGATCGGGCCTGCCATGGCAAGCAGCCCGACGCCTGGCAGCAGAAAGACGGCGGGAGCAAACAGCAGCCCCCACAGGCCGCCCCAGAATGCGCCAACGCCACCCCAGGTCTTGATCTTTTCGCTGGTGGTGTAAAACCCGACCGGATGTTCTTCGCTGTGATAACCCTTGCCGATGATGGACAGTTGCTTGATGTCGAAACCGGCGCGGTCCAGGATGCGGATGGCTTGTTCGGCTTCTGCGTGGGTTGGATAAATGAAAACACTGGCGTGATGCTGTTCCATGTGAACTCCTCAGCGGGGTGAAGGGGTGTGGCCGGCATAGCGCGCCATCAGCAGCCGGGGGATCTGCCTGTAACGGTTGCTTGCTTGGCGACCTGGCGATATTTACAGCCGGAGCTGTCAGATGGAACTGGCCATTTACACAGGCACTGCAGCATTGACAGCAAAACGACCCGCCAGGCGGGTCGCTTGCAAACCGTGCAGCCTGTATCAGCCTTGACTCAGGCTGCGTCGCCCGTGCTTGGTGGTTCTGCAATGGGCTCAATGCGACCCAGCAGGAAGAGGAAGGACAGCACCCCGATCAACAGCATGAAACCGGCAATCAGGAAGGCGTTGGTGAAGGAGTGGGTATTGCCCACGATGATGCCGGTAACAATCGGTGCCACCGCGCCCATCATGTTGTTGGCAAAATTCATGATGCCGCCCACCGTACCGGTACCGCCACGCGGGGCAATCAGCGAAGGCAGCGACCAGCCTACCGGCGCAGCGGCAGCCAGCCCGCTCAGGGCGATGCTGATCCACACAATGGCAATCAGCGGGTCGCTGGTCGTGGTGGTGCCGAATACGGCAAGCCCCAGCAGCATGCCACCCAGCAATACGCCCTTGCGCACCTGGGTTTCGTCATGGCCACGGGCAATCAGGTGGTCAATCAGCCAGCCGCCCACCAGGAGGTCGGCCAGGGTGGCGAATATCCACGGGATGGCCGCATAGCTGGCCGATTTCAGAATGCTCATGTGCATGGTTTGCACCAGATAGCCGGGCAGCCAGGTGAGAAACAGGTAAAACACATAGCCATAGGCGGCAAAGCCGATGGACAAACCCCATACCTTGCGTTGGCGTAACAGGTAGCCCAGCATGGCCAGCGATCCGGCCTGGCTTACCCCTTCGGCGGCGGCACCGCCTTCGGTGATGTGGCGGTATTCCTCGGCCGACAATTTGCTGTCCTGGCTGGGGTCACGATAAATCAGGGTAAAGGCGACAAAATACGCCAGGCTGAGCAGGGCGGTAAGGCCAAAGCCCCAGCGCCAGCCAAGGTTCACCACGGTCAGGGCAACCAGCGGCACGCCAATCACATTGGAAAACTTGGCAGCCGCATCGAACAAGGCCGTTGCCATCGCGCGTTCGCGGCGCGGAAACCAGTAGCCGGTAGCCTTGGCACTGACCGGAAAGCCCGGTGCTTCGGCCACGCCCAGCAAGGCGCGGGCGACAAACACGCCGCCGAATCCACCGGCACAGGCGGTCAGGGTGGAGGCCACTCCCCACAACAAGGCCCCCCAGCGGCCGACGCGGGTCACGCCGAAGCGGTCGAGGATCAGCCCGGTCGGAATCTGCAATAAGGCATAGGTCCAGAAAAAGGCACTGAACAAAATCCCCAGATCGCTGCTGGAAAGATGAAATTCCTGCTGTAGCTGCGGAGCAGCTACAGACAGGCTGATGCGGTCGAAGTAATTCACCAGTACGCCAATGCCCAGTAGTCCGCCAATGCGCCAGCGGCGTGGTGTGCTGCGATGTGGAGTTGATTGTTGTGTCACCTGAAGTCTCCTCTGTTGTCTCGGTTTTTATGCTTGGGACTGACGTTGTGCTATCTGCTGCAAGCTGTGTTGCAGCAAGGTGCTCAGGGGCTGGCTGACATCCAGCGTGATGACGTTTTCGCGCTGTGCTTCCGGTGGCTCCAGGTCGGCAAACTGGCTGTCCAGCAGTGAAGTCGGCATGAAATGGGCATCACGGGCCGCCATGCGCTCGGCAATGACCGCCTTGTCACCTTTGAGGTGCACCAGCAGCAAGTCCGGGTCGCCGCTGCGCAGGGTGTCGCGGTAGCGCTGCTTGAGGGCTGAACAGGCCAGCACCACGGCTTGTTGTTCTGCCCTGGCCTTGGCCAGTTGCGCGGCCAGTTGTGCCAGCCAGCCGGCGCGGTCGGCGTCGGTCAGGGCAATGCCTGCCTGCATGCGGGCAATGTTTTCCGGTGGATGAAAGCGGTCGCCTTCGATGTAGGCGGATGACAGGGCGGCAGCCAGTGCCTGGCCAAGGCTGCTCTTGCCGCAGCCGGCCACGCCCATCACCACAATGTTCGGAGTTTTCATGTTAGCGCTAACAAATTGAGATAAAAAAATTTGCCTGAGCAATCTGGCGCGATGTTAGCGCTAACAATATCGGCGCGGCAATCAAATCATGTGCTGCATGGCAGCAATGCCAGTATGGGCGGACAGGGGGCTTGTAGCTTGTGCGGGACGGCGCTCAGGAACTGCCGCGTATCTTGAGCTGGAAGCCAAGATCCAGCTTTTGCGACGTCATGGCTTCGCCATTCAGCTGTTGCAGCAACAGGCGTGCGGCAGCCACGCCAATGTCAAAGCGTGGCGTGGCAATGCTGCTGAGGGCTGGTGTGGTCCAGGCGGCGGCTTGCAGGTCGTTGAAGCCGCCGATGGCCAGTTGCGCGGGCACAGCGATGCCGCGTTGCTGACAGCGGGCAATCGCACCGATGGCCAGGTCGTCATTGCAGCAGAAAATACCGTCACAGTCAGGATGGGCAGCCAGCAGCGCATCCAGCATGTCGGCACCCATCTGCATGCTGGAGGGTGACGGGTTCAGCCATTCCAGCGCCGGGTCGTGACAGCTGGCCTCCTGCAATGCCAAACGATAGCCATGCAGCCGCTTGATCACCCGTTCGTCCAGCTGTGCACCCAGAAAGGCGATACGGCACTTGCCGCGCTCCAGCAGATGGCGGGTCATGCTGGCACCAGCGGCTTCCTGGGAAAAGCCGACACAGGGCCTGTCGTCTTCACTCAAATCCATCATGTACACCGCGGGCAGTGCCTGCTGCGCGACGATCTGGCGGAATGCGGGCAACTGGTTCAGCCCGGTGACAAGCAGGCCGTCCGGGCTGTGCTGCAAATAAGCACGCAGCAGGGCCAGTTCCTCGCTGTCGCTGTAATGGGTATTGCCGATCAGCATCTGGTAACCGGCCGGCTGCAACACCGACTCGATGCCGGCCAGTGCATCAATGAAAACGGTATTGCTCAGTGAGGGAATCAGCACCAGTACGGTATGGGAGCGGGCCGAGGCCAGCTGGCGGGCAGAGCGGTTGGGCACATAGCCCAGCTGTTCCACCACCTGCAGGATTTTCTCACGCAGGGCGGTAGACACGCGCTCTGGCGAGTGCAAGGCGCGGGAGACGGTAATGGCGCTGACACCGGCGGCCTGGCCGACATCATGCATGGTGACGCCAGTGCCGGAACGCAAGCGGGGTTTTCTGGACATGCGGGACCTGATCTGCTGTGAATGGCCAGGCCAACTGGCCTGATGGCGGGATTGTAACGCAGGCGGCGTGCCGGTTGCTGGCAGATCTCTACCGCAGATGGTTTGAAAATGGTCTGGCTGCGGTTATAGTGCCCCTCCCTAAAGTACAGGATGTGGCCAGTACGAAATGGCATGATGCTGGCCTTGCCAACAATGAGAAAACTGGTATTAGCCGTCTTGCTACTGGCGCTGGGCGCTTGTGACAAGGACGGGGCGGTCAAACTGCCGCGCGAAGTGAAAACACTGGCCCAGTTGGGCGAAACAGTTGTGCGCCAGCTGGATGTTAGCGGCACAGGCCAATCCGCACGGGCGGATCGGGCTCAGGACAAGGTGGAGCTATCGCCGCTGGTGCGTGGAGAAAAGGCAGTGGGGCATCGCGACTTCATCGCCGCCAAACGTGTATTGCCCAGGGTATTTGCTGGCATGCAGCAGGATTTCTACTGCGGTTGCTCATATGAGGGCAAAGAGGTGGACTGGCTGTCCTGTGGCTATGTGCCACGCAAGAATCCGGAGCGGGCCAAGCGTATCGAATGGGAACATGTGGTGCCCGCCTGGGTGCTGGGACATCAGCGCCAGTGCTGGCAGGCAGGTGGACGCAAGAATTGCGCGACCAATGATGCGGTATTCCGGCAGGCGGAGGGGGATCTGAACAATCTGGTTCCGGCCGTGGGCGAGGTGAATGCCGATCGCAGCAATCTGTCCTATGGCGCCTGGGCCAAGCAGCCGGCACGCATCTACGGCCAGTGCGGCACGGTGGTGGATTTTGCCGGCAAGCGGGTGCAACCGCGCGAGGAAGTACGCGGGCGTGCTGCCCGCATCACCTTGTACATGCATCAGCGCTACGGTTTGAACATGAGCCGGCAGGACCGGCAACTGATGTGTGCCTGGGCAAGGCAGTACCCGGTGGACAGCTGGGAGACACGCCGTAATGCGCGCATTGTCAGCCTGCAAGGGGAGGGCAATTACCTGGTCAGCCAGCCGCAGCGGCTGGCGGAACTATGCCAGTAAGCGCCGCTGACAAAGCCCCTGCTGCTGCGTTGCGCTTCCTTGCCGTTCCCTTGTAGTGTCGGTGTCGGCGCGCCTTGCCCAAGGGACGCTACGCTAATGTCAGCCGCTCTGAGTCATAACGGCTGACAGCCAGACTTACTCGGCGGCGGCTTTGCGACGGCGGCTGGTGGCAGGCTTGCTGCTGGCTGCCGGTTCGGTCTGTGGTGCAGCGCTGTCGGCCTTGCCGGCTTGTTCCGGGCTGCTGGTTTCTGCGGCTTCCACACTGGTTTCAACCGCAGCTGCCGGTGCGGCACTGCTGTTGTCGGCACGCAGGTCCGGGGCGATCTCGGTCAGCAGCTGCTCCAGCAGCTTGCTGCGGGCGGCGATGTGGTGATCAAATCGCCAGTCTTTCAGCAGGTCGAGGGCAACTTCGAAATAGCGCATATCGATCTGGTACAGGCTGCCGAGGTCAAAAGCACGTCCCATTTCCAGCGCCGCTGCCAGATCCTTGAGTACCTGGACTTGTTCCGGGTCCTGGTTTTCTTCAATGAATCGACGGATTTTCTTGGCGGCATTCATGGTAATGATCCTTGCTGGTACGGTGTATTACTGGACGAAGCAGTCATAACAACTGTACATATATGTTGTAAAAGCAAGGCACAGTCTGCCACAGCCAATGCGAATAAATTATTACCTTTTCATGACAAATAGTCATTCTGTCATGATTTGACCCGTTTTTTCATGCTGTATGAATGCGTCGGCTTGTGATCAAACAGGATCGCAAGCCAGCAGCCGTAGCAAGCCACTGCGCTGGCTGCCGCTGGCATTACAGGCTGTGATTGGCATCAAAGCGCACGTTCAGCACGCCTTCCTGCACATCAAGGCAGTATTGCGGCCAGCGCATGTCTGGCCACAACAGTTCGGCCATCAGGGTGTGCGGATGGTAGGCCGCCGTATAGAGCGTGCCATAGCCGCGCCCATAGGCAGTCTGGAACAAGGGTGGCCGCAACAGGGTACGTACCACATCATCCGCATGTTCTGCCTTGCGCACTCCCTGGCTCAACATCCATTCGCGTTCTTCCGACAGTGTCGCCCTGGCATGGGCCTGCCATTCCACCCCATGCTGATGGTTGGCCACCGCCGGGCGATGCACCACTTCGGCCGGCCGGTCCGGTGCGACAAATACCGTGGCCCAGTGGCTGTGCTGGTCCAGCAGGCTGATGTTGTAGGTCATGTGTACCGGCAGCCGCTGCAGGATGGCGATGGCTTCGGCGGTATTGCTGGCTGCCTCCAGCAGGTAACGCAGCACCAGCGGAATGCCGAAACCTTCGCCCACTGCCGTGCGCCCGCCAAACGACAGGGAAACGGCGAGGCCGTCTTCGTTGATGCCATCCAGCGCACCCCACAGGCAATCGCTCATCACCAGCACCTGGCGGCCCAGCCAGCGTGTAGACAGCCAGCTGCCTTCCAGCAGGGCTGGAGCATAGTCGTAATTGCGCGCCAGTAAGGGGCCTTCCTGCCCGGTCGGGTCCAGCCAGACGGCCTGCGAACAGCCGGTGATATAGGAGGGTGGGCACCATTGCGACAGGAAGCGGGCTTCCAGATCGCCACCGCCAGCCAGTTCGCACAATTGCTGATACAGCCCGGACAGCTCCGGCATGTGCTGGCGCAGTGCGCGCCGTCCTGCCAGGTAAGAGGGCCGTGCCCGGTAGCCATCGCGCAGGAACCACTGCTGATAGGCCGGCCAGCGTAATTGAAACAGTGCTTGCCAGCGTGCTCCCGGCGTATCTTCTCTTATCGCTTCAAATGTACAGCGCATGTGTCTCACTGGGGCTGAGGCCACCGCCGTGCTGCAGGCGACTGCCAGGTTGGTAGCGGGGACTACAGGATCTTGAAGGCTCCGGGTGCAGGCAGGCTTTCATCATGCACTGCCATGATGGGCTTGGCTGCATAGTATTTCTTGATGCCGGCTATCCAGTGGCGCGCGCGGTCATTGAGCGCAAAGTCGTCGCTCATCGAACGGCCACGAGTAATCAGGATGCCCAGGTCCGCCCCTTCATAACGATAGTCGCCCGGCCCGCTGATGCGCAGGAAAAAGGCTTCGTTTTCCGATTCGATATCCTGGCGCTTGTAATCGAAGCGGTGGTAGGACACCGAGCCGTCTTCTGCCATGCGGTAGATGCCGGTGGCCGGGGCATGGGTGATGATGTCCACATTGTTGGCGGTATGCTTGATTACCAGCTGGCTCCAGCTGTCGATGAAGGCCGGGTTGGCCCAGCGGGCGTTCAGTTCTTCCACATCCAGTTCAAAGTCGATGCCGGAAAATTCCAGCAGATGGAACAGGAACAGCGGCACATCGGCATAGGCAAAGGCTGCGTGGTTGGTCATCGGGCTGGCACCGCAAATGCGCGGATTCAGCTCGCCCAGATAGACTTCGTCAGTGTCCTTGTCGATCAGGAAATCCAGATCGAAATAGCCACGGTAGCCTTCAGCCATCAACTGGTTGCCAAAACGGTAAGCCATTTCGCGTGCCTTGGCGCGTACTTCTTCACTGAAGGCGCCGGGGAAGATTTCATTGCCGCACCAGCCGCCGCGATAGGGGGTCAGCTCCGGTTCGCCCACCACCTCGGTAAGCAGTGGCCCCACCAGGGTGCCGCTGCGGGTGGCACAGGCTTCCAGCGTGGCACCACGGCAGTTGATGCGCTTCATGATCTTGACCTCAGGGTCCTGGATGATGTCCTGGGCGTGACGGTCGAAATCGGCTTCGCTGGAAATGAAGAAGGTGGTGTGGCCGGAGTCGCCAAAGGCGGTTTGCACCACCAGCTGTTCGCCCAGGCCATGCGCGTCGGCAATCTCGCGCAGGTGGGCATAGCTATCCACCTTGCACAGGGCGTTGGGGACGGAGGGCACGCCGGCCTTGTTGCCGATGCGGACGGTTTCCATCTTGTTGTCGCAGCGCTCGCGCAAGCTGGCGCTGGGAAACCATACTTCGATGCCCAGTTCATGGCACAGCCGTTCGGTTTCTGCATCGAACATCAGGAATACCGCCACCGGCCGACCTCCGGCGCGCTCGACATAATCCACCACGTCCTTGTGCTGCAGCAGGTAGTTATTGATGTCTTCGATGGACTGGAATTCTTCGTGCGGCAACTGAGGCGGCACAAAGACATTGGGGTGGCGGCCATCGAAACAGTCGATGTAGTTGATGTACTTGAAGCGGTTTACCCACTGGTCTATGCCCAGCAGATTGAAATTGGTGGCGCTGATGAAGTAGATCGGCCGTTCATTGCGGTGAAACAGCAGGCGCAGATCGGAAATATTGCTGACTTTTTGCATGGTTGGTTCTCCCTGAACGGCTCGCGGTGATGTTTTTGCTGCCAGGTGCTGCCGGCTGGCGGTTGACATGGATTGCAGCCACTGCCGGCAATGGCGCAGCCAGCGCATGGCCATGGCACTGGCTATCATTGCGGGTCTTGCTCATTGCCTGACGTGGCCGGCAGGGCCGTGCTGTCCGGCACGGGGCCGCCTGGGCCGGACAGCCCGCTCTGGTCGTGGTCTTCCGGCTTGACCAGCGGCCCCAGCGTATGCAGGAAGCCATCCACCCCGCTGTCGCGCTGATAAACGGGGAATTCACAACGGCGATCGCGAAAGCTCTTCAGGGGCTGGCCCAGACCACGCAGGCCGCGTTCGCGTTCGCGCCTTACCTTGTCGAAATCCACTTCCACCGGAATGATTTCCGCGCCTGAACCGGCCTGGTGCAATACATGACCGGACGGGTCCACCACGATGGAGCGGCCGGTGCCGCCATCGCCCACGCCGTTGATGTCGAAGAAATACAGCTGGTTGGTGGCGGCAGAGGCGCGGGCAATGGCCAGCTCCACCTCGCGGTCTATGGTGTCGGTCATGGTGGGGTGCAGGATGACTTCCGCCCCCATGGCTGCCAGGGTGCGGGTGGTTTCCGGAAACCACATGTCGTAGCAAATGGAGATGCCGAAGCGGCCTGCGCCCGGCACGTCAAACACCACAAACCGGTCACCGGCGGTAATGCCTTTTTCGTAAGGCAGGAAGGGAAACAGCTTGCTGAAGTGGGCGATGACTTCGCCCTGCGGGTTGATGACCGGGCTGGTATTGAAAATGCAGCCATCACGCTGTTCGAACAGCGAGCCCGGAATCAGCCATACGCCATGGCGCGCGGCAATCCGGCACAGTCGTTCTTCGGCCTCTCCCGGCATGGTTTCGGCGCGCAGTGGATTGGGGCCGTAGGCGGCCAGCTCGGAAAACAGCACCATGTCCACCCAGGGAAAACGGTGTTTGACATGGGCGACGTAGTGCCCCATGCGGGTGATGTTTTCTTCGAAGGCGGAAACCGGCATCTGGATGCCGGCAATGGCAAAGCGTTTCAAGGTCTCTCCCGATTGATGACTGATGCGCGATGCCGGAGGGCAGGCGTTTCAGTGGTGGCTGGGAGAGCAGTCTACAAATGCGGGAAGTGGGCCAGAAATAGCCGATTTCTGATTATGCTGGCAGGAAATGGCTGGTCGATTGCTAGGGATTTTTACTTGATATGTCAGGTGAAAATGGCGGCCATCCGGAAAATGCCATGCAGGCCGGGACAGCCGCCAAGCGGGCCGTGGGGCGGCTGGCCGGGCAAGCCGCAGTAGCTAGCGTTCGAGCAGGCGGTAGCCCACGCCGGTTTCAGTGAGGATGTGCTGCGGCATGGCCGGGTTGTCTTCCAGCTTTTGCCGCAAATGTCCCATGTAGACGCGCAGGTACTGGTTGTGCTCGGAAAAGGACGGCCCCCACACTGCCAGCAGCAGTTCTCGGTGGGTGATGACCTTGCCGCTGTTGCGGATCAGGGTAGCCAGCAGGCGGTATTCGATGGGGGTGAGGTGGATGGGCTTGCCATGCTTGCTGACGGTGCGGTTGACCAGATCCACTTCGATGGGGCCAAAGGCAAAGGTTTGCACCGGGGCGGCACTACCCTGGTTGCGCCGCCGGAGCAAGACACGGATACGCGCCATACACTCGGCCACGCCAAACGGTTTGGTCAGGTAGTCGTCGGCACCGGCATCCAGCGCCAGTACCTTTTCCGTTTCCTGAGTACGGGCGGAGAGCACCAGAATGGGCAGGTCGGTCCACTCGCGCAGCTGGCGGATCACTTCAATGCCGTTCATGTCCGGCAAGCCCAGGTCCAGTATCACCAGGTCGGGTTTGCGGGTGGCCACTTCAATCAGGCCTTGCTTGCCTGTTTCGGCTTCGTGCACCACCCAGTTGTCGCCATCCAGTGCCGAGGCCAGAAAACGGCGGATGGGTTTTTCGTCCTCGATGACCACCAGGTGGACAGGTGTTTCACTCATGGCTGGATTTCCTCGTCGCCGGGCAGGGCCGGCATCTGGCTGACCGGCAGGGTAAAGCAGAAGGCGGCACCGTGTGGCTGGCGGTTGCTGGCGGTAATCTGGCCGCCGTGTGCTTCGACAATGCTGCGGCAGATGGCCAGGCCAAGGCCCACACCCGGTGTGGTGGATTCGCTGTTGCCGCGGCTGAATTTGTCGAACAGTTTTTGTTCCAGTCCACTGGGCAGGCCGGGGCCGTCATCCTGCACGCAAACGCGTATTGTAGCGCCCTCCGGCTGGGCCAGCAGGGTGATATGGCTGCCGGGCGGCGTATATTTGGCCGCGTTTTCCAGCAGGTTCACCAGTACGCGCTCAATCAGCACGGCATCGTATTCCAGCACCGGCAAATCACTGGCCAGTGCCACCTCCAGCTGATGCCCTTGCAGGTTGCGCTGGCAAGCCCGCAGCGCGCTGCCCACCACGTCATCCAGCAGTTGCCAGGCCTTGTTGAGTTTGACGCCGGATTGCAGCCTGGCCATGTCCAGCAGATTGGTCACCAGATGGTTCATGCGCAGCGATTCTTCCTGGATGGACTGGGCAATGCTGGCTTGTTTGCGCGCATCCACCTGACCTTCCGCCAGCAGGCTGGAGAGGCCGACCAGCGTGGTGAGCGGGGTGCGCAGGTCGTGCGAGATGACGGACAGCACGCTGTTGCGCAGTCGTTCGGATTCCATGGCGACAATGGCGTCCTGCGCCACTTCGACGTAATGCACCCGTTCCAGCGCCAGTGCAATCTGTGCCGCGCAGGTTTCCAGCAGGCGTTGCTGTTCCGGCAGGAAAACCTGATCCTGTTGTTCGGGCAACACGGCCAGCACGCCGCGATTGCGCATCGGTGCCTTGAGCGGCAGGTAGAGCATGGCATTGGAGGGCAGGGTCTGGGTGCCAAGGCCGGCGGCCTGCTGCTTGTCGTAGACCCATTGCGCCACGCCCAGATCGGCCTGTGCTGTACTGTCGTTTTCGGCGCGCAGCTGTTCCTGGCTGTTGGGGGTGAGCAGCACGATGCTGGCATTGAACAAGGGTTGCAGGCGGCTGACGGCGATGTCGATGATCTGGTTGGCGGTCAGGGCTGCCGCCAGCTCGCGGCCCAGCTCGTACAGCGCCCGGGTGCGGCGTTCCCGGTAGGTGGCGATATTGGCTTCAAAGCGCAAGCGCGCGGCCAGCTGGCTGATGATCAGCGCCACGGCAAACATCACGGCGAAGGTGAGCAGATACTGGGTGTCGGATACCGACAGGGACAGCCGTGGCGGCACAAAGAAAAAGTCGAAGGTGGCCACCGATACCAGCGAGGCCAGCACGCCGGGGCCGCGGCCAAAACGTACGGCAATCAGCACCACGGCCAAGAGGTAGAGCATCACCACATTGGACAGGTCAAAAAACGGCGTCAGCAGGCTCACAAGACCGGTGGTCAGCAGGCAGGCCAGCAAGGCAGCCACATAGCCGTGGCCTTGTTTCTGCCGGCTGGCTTCACCAAACAGCAGCCGGTTGAAACCTTCCTGCGATGCTGTGCTGTCCGGGTCGTGCTCGTGGGATACCACGTAGACATCGACATCATCTGCCTGCCGCGTCAGCTGTTCCAGCAAGGGTTGGCGCAGCAGGCGGCGCAACGGCCCGGCCGAGGACTTGCCCACCACCAGCTTGGAAACATTGCGGCTGCGCGCATAGGCCAGCAGGGTGGCGGCCAGGTCGCTACCGCCCAGTACCGTGGTTTCCGCGCCCAGTTCCTGTGCCAGCTTAAGTCCCTTCATGATGCGGGCGCGCTGGGCTTCCGGCAGGCGTTGCAGTGCCGGGGTTTCCACAAATACGGCAATCCAGTCGGCATCCAGGCTGGCGGCCAGCCGCTTGCCGCTGCGCACCAGCTTTTCCGTACCGGGACCATGTCCCACGCAGATCAGCAAGCGTTCACGGGCATGCCACACCGGCTTGATTGACTGGTCGGCCCGGTAGGCGCGCATTTGCGCATCCACCCGGTCGGCGGTGCGGCGCAAGGCCAGCTCGCGCAGCGCCAGCAGATTGCCCTTGCGGAAGAAGTTCTTCACTGCCCGTTCAGCTTGGTGAGCCAGATACACCTTGCCGGCAGCCAGTCGCGCCAGCAGTTCGTCCGGCGGCAGGTCGACCAGCGCCACTTCCGCAGCCTGATCGAATACATGATCGGGCAGGGTTTCGCGCACCACGATGCCGGTGATCTGGCCCACCACATCGTTCAGGCTTTCCAGATGCTGCACATTCAGCGTGGTATAGACATCAATGCCGGCGGCCAGCAGCTCTTCCACGTCCTGCCAGCGTTTGCTGTGGCGTGAGCCGGGAACGTTGGAGTGAGCGAACTCGTCCATCAGGATCAGCTGCGGCTGGCGGGCCAGAGCGCTGTCCAGATCAAACTCGGCCAGACTGCGGCCCTTGTATTCAATCTGTGTGAGGGGCAGTACTTCAAGTCCATGCAGCTGCGCTTCGGTTTCCTTGCGGCCATGCGTTTCCACCACGCCCACCAGTACCTTGCAGCCTTCTTGCTGGCGTACACGGGCAGCACTGAGCATGGCGAAGGTCTTGCCCACACCGGCGCAGGCGCCAAAAAAGATTTTCAAACGGCCACGCTGGGCGGCCAGTTCATCCTGCTTGATGGCGTCGAGCAGGGCATCGGGATCGGGTCGGATATCAGTCATCGGCTTTCTTTTTCTGGCCGGTCGCAGCCAAACCGCGCAGCGGCCCCGCCTTCCTGGATGGCAGGGTCGCTGCGCGATGTTTACTTGGCGCCCAGGCCGTCCAGTGCCAGGTTCAGCGTCAGCACATTGACACGCGGTTCGCCCAGGAGGCCGAAGGTTTCGCCAATGATGTGGTCATCCACCAGCTTATGCAATCGGGCCAGCGGCATCTGGCGTGCTGCAGCGACACGCTCCATCTGGTAGTAGGCGGCAGCGACGGAGATGTCCGGGTCCAGCCCACTGGCGGATGCCGTTACCAGGTCAACCGGTACGGTGGCTGTCTGGGTGGGATGTGCCTTGCGCAGTCGTTCCAGATTGCCTTTGACTGCATCCAGCTGGGCCGGGTTGGTGGGGCCCAGGTTGGAGCCACCGGAACTGCCGGCATTATAGGCTTGCGGGCTGGTGGCGGAGGGGCGGCCCCAGAAATACTGCTTGCCAGAGAAGTTCTGGCCGATCAGCTGCGAGCCGATGATCTGGCCGTTTTTCTCGATCAGGCTGCCATTGGCCTGATACGGAAACAGCAACTGGGCGAGGCCCGTGGTCAGCAGCGGATAGGCCAGCCCGGTGATGGCAGACAGGATGACAAACAGCACCAGTGCCGGGCGCAGGGTTTTGAGCATGATGATTTCCTTCTTGTGAGGGCGCGGTTCAGACCAGGCCCAGGCTGCCCAGCAGCATGTCGATCAGCTTGATACCGGCAAAAGGCAGCAGCAGGCCGCCCAGGCCGTAGATCAGCAAATTGCCGCGCAGCAGTTCGGCCGCGCTTCTGGCGTGGTATTTCACCCCTTTGAGTGCCAGCGGAATCAGGAACACGATGATCAGCGCATTGAACACGACGGCGGACATGATGGCCGAGGCCGGACTGTTCAGACCCATCACGTTTAGCGCGCCCAGTTGCGGATAGGTGCTGGCAAAGGCAGCCGGGATGATGGCGAAATACTTGGCCACATCATTGGCAATGGAGAAGGTGGTGAGCGAGCCGCGGGTCATCAGCATCTGTTTGCCGATTTCAACAATCTCGATCAGCTTGGTCGGGTTGGAATCCAGATCCACCATATTGCCGGCCTCTTTTGCCGCCTGGGTGCCGGTGTTCATCGCCACCGCCACGTCAGCCTGGGCCAGCGCTGGTGCGTCATTGGTGCCGTCACCGGTCATGGCCACCAGCTTGCCTTCGGCCTGGTGATTGCGGATCAGCTTGAGCTTGGCTTCCGGCGTGGCTTCGGCCAGAAAGTCGTCCACGCCGGCCTCGGCGGCAATGGCGGCGGCGGTCAGCGGGTTGTCGCCGGTGATCATGATGGTCTTGATGCCCATCTGGCGCAGCTCGGCAAAGCGCTCCTTGATGCCACCCTTGACGATGTCTTTCAGCTCGATCACCCCCAGCGCACGATTGCCTTCGGCCACCAGCAGCGGAGTAGAACCGCGGCGGGCTACTTCATCCGCACTCTTGGCCAGCGCGTCGGGGAAGGCCCCGCCTTGCTCGGCGATATGACGGCGGATGGCGTCGATGGCACCTTTGCGGATCTGCCGACCATCGTAGTCGATGCCGCTCATGCGGGTTTGGGCGGTAAACGGAATGAAGCTGGCTTCATGGCTGGCCAGCTCGCGCTCGCGCAGGGCAAATTTCTGCTTGGCCAGCACCACGATACTGCGGCCTTCCGGGGTTTCATCCGCCAGCGAAGCCAGCTGGGCGGCATCGGCCAGTTGCTGTTCCGTGATGCCCGGTGCCGGGATGAAGGCCGATGCCTGACGGTTGCCCAGGGTGATGGTGCCGGTCTTGTCCAGGAGCAGCACATCCACATCGCCCGCCGCTTCCACGGCGCGGCCGGAGGTGGCAATCACATTGGCACCCATCATGCGGCTCATGCCGGCCACACCGATGGCGGACAGCAGGCCGCCAATGGTGGTGGGAATCAGGCACACCAACAGCGCCACCAGCGTGGTGATGCTGATGGGCGAGCCTGCCTTGGCTGCCTCCACGCTGAACAGCGAGTAGGGCAGCAGGGTGACGGTGACAATCAGGAATACGATGGTCAGCGCCACCAGCAAGATGGTCAGCGCGATTTCATTCGGGGTTTTCTGGCGCTTGGCACCTTCCACCATGGCAATCATGCGGTCCAGGAAGGTTTCACCCGGATTGGCGGTAATCTTCACCACAATCCAGTCCGACAGCACACGGGTGCCGCCGGTGACCGAGGAAAAATCACCACCGGATTCGCGGATCACCGGGGCAGATTCGCCGGTAATGGCTGATTCGTCCACCGACGCCACGCCATCAATCACTTCGCCATCCACCGGAATCACATCGCCAGCTTCCACCAGCACGATGTCGCCTTTTTTCAGGCTGTGGCCATCCACGATGGTGACACCGGCGTCGCGGCGCGGGCCGGACAGCTTCTTGGCCACCACGTTTTTCTTGGCCGAGCGCAGGCTGGCGGCCTGTGCCTTGCTGCGGCCCTCGGCCAGTGCTTCGGCAAAGTTGGCAAACAGCACGGTAAACCACAGCCACAGGGTAATGGCCAGAATGAAGCCGGGGGCGGCCTCGCCCTTGCCAAACAGGGCCTGCAGCCACAGCGCTGTGGTCAGGATGCTACCGACATAGACGACAAACATCACCGGATTGCGCCACTGGGTACGCGGCGACAGCTTTTTGAAAGAGTCGATGATGGCCGGCTTGATCAGCGCCGGGTCAAACATGCCCTTGCCAGTCTTGATCTGCTGGCTGGCAGACTGTTCTGCCGTGGCAGAAACAGAAGAATGATTGCGATCGTTCATATTGATTTCCTTGATCCTGTTGCGTGTCCGCTTGCAGGATTAATGTCCGCTCACCATTTGCAGATGCTCCACCACCGGGCCCAGTGCCAGCGCCGGAACATAGTTGAGCGCGCCTACCAGCAGCACGGTGCCGATCAGCAACACCACGAACAGCGGGCCGTGGGTGGGCAAGGTGCCGCTGGTGACAGCCAGACGCTTCTTGGCAGACAGCGAACCGGCAATGGCCAGGATGGGCACAATCATCAAAAAGCGGCCAAAGAACATGGCGATGGCGGTCATGATGTTGTAGAACGGCGTGTTGGCTGACAGCCCGGCAAAGGCGCTGCCGTTATTGTTGGCGGCCGAGGTGAAGGCATAGAGGATTTCGCTGAAACCATGCGCGCCGGGGTTGGCGATACCGGCCTTGCCTGCATCCAGGCTGACGGCAATGGCGGTCAGTACCAGTACCAGGATGGGCGTCACCAGAATGGTGATGGCCGTCATCTTCATTTCGTAGGTTTCTATCTTCTTGCCCAGGTATTCCGGTGTGCGCCCCACCATCAGGCCGGCAATGAATACCGCGAGAATGGCAAAGACCAGCATGCCGTACAGGCCGGAACCCACACCGCCGAATACCACCTCACCCAGCTGCATCAGGAAGGTAGGCACCAGGCCGCCGACAGGGGTGAGCGAATCATGCATGGCCACCACGCCCCCGCAGGACGCCGCAGTGGTAATGACGGTAAACAGCGAGGTATCGATAATGCCGAAGCGACTTTCCTTGCCCTCCATATTGCCGCCGGCTTGCAGGCTGCTGGCCTGCTGGTCTACCCCCATGGCGCTCAGTTGCGGAATGCCAGCCTGCTCGGCGCCGGTTTCCACCACCACGGCAGTGGCAAACATCAGTAGCATGGCGGCCAGAATGGCCCAGCCCTGACGCCTGTCACCCACCATGCGACCGAATACCAGGCACAAGGCGGCCGGAATCAGGAAGATGGCCAGCTCTTGCAGCAGGTTGGACAGGGGAGTCGGGTTTTCAAACGGGTGGGCCGAGTTGGCATTGAAGAAACCACCGCCATTGGTGCCCAGCATCTTGATGGCTTCCTGCGAGGCGACGGGCCCCATCGGCAGGGTTTGCTGCCGGGTCTGGCTGTCTACCATGACAGGCTTGCCATCCTTGCCGATGAGCGGGCTGCCCTTGGCATCCTGCTTGGGCTGCTGGAACTGCGTCACCTCAACGGTGTGTGCTGTCTGGTAAGGCAGCAGGTTCTGGATCACACCTTGCTGGGTGAATACCAGAGCCAGCACCAGAGACAGCGGCAGCAGGATATACAGGGTAAAGCGGCTGACATCGACCCAGAAGTTACCGATTCTGGCCGAGTTGTGGCGGGCAAAACCACGGATCAGCGCAATCACCACCGCGGCCCCGGTGGCGGCCGACAGGAAGTTCTGTACTGTCAGCCCCAGCATCTGGGTGAGGTAGCTCATGGTGGTTTCGCCACCATAGCCTTGCCAGTTGGTATTGGTGATGAAGGAAATGGCGGTATTGAATGAAGAGTCCGGCGCAACGCCGGCCAAAGCCTGCGGGTTCAAGGGCAGGATGCCCTGCAAACGCTGCAGGCCATAAACCGCCAGTGCGCCCAGCAGATTGAACAGCAGCAAGGCCACTGCATAGCCGCGCCAGCCCATGTCTTCATCAGGCCGGATACCGGCCAGGCGGTAGACACCGCGTTCCAGTGGCGCAACAAATCGCAGCACACCGGGGTTTTCCCCCTGCATGACGCGGGTGATATAGCTGCTCAGGGGCCAGGCCAGTGCGAGCAGGACAAGCAGGAATAGCCCCAGTTGGAGAAAGGCAGGTGTGCTCATGTCAGAAGTTCTCCGGCTTGACCAGGGCGTAGACCAGATAGCCCAGCAGTCCCAGTGCGATCACGGTACTGATCAGATAAAACAGGTTCATGGTTTATTTGCCCTCCAGCTGCTGGCAGGCTGCGACAAAAGCCAATGTCAGCGCGGTAAAGCCCAGGGTCAGGCCCAGGTAGACCAAATCCATTTTGCGTTTCCTTTGGTGGACGTTAGGTGCCAGTGAAAGGTACGCAAAACGGTGTCAAAAACCTGCTAAAAAGCGCGGAGGGGAGATAAAGAAAAGATAAAAATCAGCAGGCATGCCGGGATGCATGCCTGTGTGGGGTGTCTGCGGGGTGTGGCGGAATGCAAAAGGGGAAAGGCGCCAGCGTGTGGCGCCATGGTGTCTTGCAGTGTTGAAGTGTGTCTAGAACAGATCGTCTTCGCAGCGTTCGGCCATGAAGCGGGCATCATCACGGTCATGGGCGCGCTGGCGAACCTTTTGTTGCCGGCAGCGTTCGGTGTCACTCAATTGCGGTTTGGCTACCGCGTACAGAAAACTTTCATGCTGATCACGCGCCTGCTTGCGGCGGACGCTGAGAGGAATACGGGAAATCATCCTTGCACCTCCTGATGTGGGTACTACAACATGCGGTTGGTTGTGCCAACCATTAAAACTTGACTGTATTTCAAACATTTGTAAAGCCTGATCAGTCAAGCAATTCCCAAAATGTTGTGTGTTTGCCGCGCTACATCTCCCCACGTATGGTTATTTGTAGCAGATTTGACGCCGACATTCCCGTATAACCCTGTTGCGATGCGGTATAGACTTTTATTGAATATCGAATAAATCAAACAATCTAGTTGGTTATATGTTGTGTGCAGTAGCATAGCGCCAGAACTTAGTCTGGAGTGGTCATGGAGTTAGGATATGCAATTGCGGGCCTGGTGGTGGGCTTCATCGTCGGATTGACCGGCGTGGGTGGAGGCTCCCTGATGACCCCCATCCTGCTGTGGTTCGGCATCTCGCCGTCCACCGCCGTCGGCACCGATTTGCTGTATGCCGCCGTGACCAAGGCCGGTGGGGTGTTTGTCCATCACAAGCAAAAACACGTGGACTGGAAGCTGACCGGCTGGCTGTCCATGGGCAGCGTGCCCGCTTCGCTGTTGACGCTGGGCCTCTTGTCCTGGCTCCATCTCTCCAGCCATGTGCTGGATTCCGTCTTCAAGCTGGTGCTGGGTATTGCGCTGTTGCTGACCGCCGCGTCCATCCTGCTCAAACCCAAGCTGATGAAGCTGATCAACCCGACTGGCAATCCGCAGGCAGAGCTGGTGCTCAAGCCCTTGCCCACCGTGCTGATCGGCGTGGGTCTTGGCGTGCTGGTCACCCTCAGTTCGATTGGTGCTGGTGCCCTGGGTACCCTGGCCTTGTTTGCACTGTATCCGGCCCTGCCCACCCGACGCCTGGTGGGAACCGAAATTGCCCATGCCGTTCCGCTGACGCTGGTGGCGGGTTTGGGTCATGCCAGCATGGGGAACCTCAATTACATGCTGTTGCTTAACCTGCTGATGGGCTCGCTGCCCGGCATCTGGCTGGGCAGCAAGCTGACTCGCAGCCTGACCGACAGCTGGTTGCGTCCTGCGCTGGCGGTCATGCTGGCCGTGGTGGGGGCCAAGCTGGTGATGTAATGCCGGCAATGGCTGATTGCTGAATGAGATGAACAGGGCCGCCATTTGCGGCCCTTTTGCTTTGTGGCTGGCTGGTGTGCTGCTGGATGGCAGCCGCAGGAAAAAAACGAGCCCCGGCCTTGGGGGACGGGGCTCCAGCTTGCACCTTCGCTCAGGAACTGCCAGTCAGGCGGGCCGGGGGGAACCGATTACCCGACTGACAGCCATGTCCCTGCACCACACAAGCTGTAGAGCAGGAACAGCCTGATTATGCGCAAGCCGTACTGGCTCTCAGTAGCATCATTGCATGGTTTTTTTGTGACGGATTTTGACAGCCGGCGTTATGATGCAGCACAGCATGACGTAAAGGTAAGGAGAACATATTGGAAAAAACCTACCCGGTCATTGACCGCCAGACCATCACCATGCGCTGGGGTGACATGGATGCGGTTGGCCATCTCAACAATACTTATTACTTCCGCTATCTGGAGCAAATCCGCCTGAACTGGCTGGAGTCCATGGGGCACAGCATCAATCCCCAGGGCAGGGGGCCGGTTCTGGCCAGCACCTCCTGCACCTTCCGCAAGCAACTGACCTACCCGGCCACGGTGGAAATCACCATCGAGCTGGAAAAGCTGGGTCGCAGTAGCTTGCAGTTGCGCCATCATTTCTACCGGCAGGGTGACCCGCACACCGTGTATGCCTATGGCGACGTCACCCTGGTGTGGGTGGACTACCAGGCCGGGGTGCCGGTAGCCATTCCGGATGACATCCGCCAGGTGATTGAACAGGCGGTAGCCAGCCAGGCTGAAGGCTCAGCCCTGCTTGCGAATCAGTCGGCGCAGTAAAAAGCGGCTGGGGTGCACGGCCTGTATCAGGTCCACCGGTAGCGGGGCGGCTTCGCCTTCCAGATAGGCAGCAATGATTTCGCCGGACAGCGGGGCGGTGATCATGCCGCGCGAGCCATGGGCGGCATTCACATACAGGCCGGGAATATACGGTGCTGCTTGTGTCAGTGGCAGCGTGGCATCGTTGGCCAGTGCGCTGTAGCAGTTGGCAAAGTCCTGCCGGTTCACCACCGGGCCGATGATGGGGAGGTAGTCCGGGCTGGTGCAGCGGTAGGCGGCGCGGCCACCCAGTTGCTCCGCGCTCAGGGTATCGGCCTGCAAGGCCTGGTGCAGGGCAGGTGCCAGTCCTGCCAGCATGTCCAGGTTTTCCTCATGTTCGTCTGTCGTGACATCAAGGTGGTCTGCGTCAAACTTGAAGCTGGCACCCACGCAATGCTGCTGATGGCGTGCCGGTGAAACATAGCCTTCACCGCACAGCACGGTTTGCAAGGCGGCACTCTCGGCGGTCACCGGCAGGGTGCTTACCTGGCCACGGATCGCCTTGAGCGGCAAATGGCTGGTGCTGTCGAAGGCGGCGGTATCGGCGGCGGTACATAGCACCACCGCACTGCCCATGGCCAGCGGGCCTTGTTCGCTGCTGGCCAGCCAACTCTGCTCGACCGGGTTGTAATCCAGCTCGATGACGGTATGGCTGGTCCGCAGCTGGATATTGGGGTGGGCGCACAAGGCTTGCACCAGGCTGGGTGGGTTCAGCCAGCCACCTTGCGGGAAAAACAGCCCGCCAACTGGCAGCGCAATGCCGGCAATCCGGCTGGCTTCTTCACTATCCACCAAGTGCAGCAAGGAGCTTGGCAGCCCGGCTTGCGCCAGCCGGGACTGGCGTTCGGCCTCCTTGCTGTCGTGCGCCAGTTGCAGCACGCCGCAGGCTTGCCAGCTGTCTTCGCCCTGCGGCAAATGCTGGTGCAGGCAGCGCAAGGAATAGGCATAGCCCGCCAGTACCAGACGGGTAAGCGGGGTGAAGTGCGGCGACAGCTTGGTGTAGAGCACGCCTTGCGGGTTGCCGGACGCTGCCTGGGCCAGTGCGGGCAGGCGTTCAATCAGGGTGACTTGCCAGCCGCGTATGGCCAGGCTGTGGGCGGTGGCTGCCCCGGCAATACCGCCTCCCACCACGATGGCGCTGCGTTCTTGTTGTACGACTGCTGCAGGGCGGGCATACCAGGGGGCTGACCATGCCCTGGCTGGTGGCGTCAGCAGTTCGCCACAGCTCATTTCACGTTTCTGGCCATGGCCGGCTACCTTGCGCACCGCAAACCCGGCTTCTTTCAGGCCGCGGCGTACGAAACCGGCACTGGTAAAGGTGGCAAAACTGGTGCCCGGCGCAGACAGGCGTGCCATCTGGGCAAACAGGGCAGGTTGCCACATGTCCGGGTTTTTGGATGGGGCAAAACCGTCCAGAAACCAGGCGTCGATGCGGGCATCCAGCTGCGGCAGGGTTTCCAGCACATCGCCAATCAGCAGGGTCAGCATGATGCGCCCCTGTTCCAGCACAAAGCGGTGCCAGCCACCGGTCAGCACATCGTATTGCTGTAACAGCTGTTCCGCCTGTGCTGCCAGTTCCGGCCACAAGGCCAGCGCCTGTTGCAGGTCTGCCCGGCTTAGCGGATAGCGCTCCGTGCTGATGAAGTGCAGGCGGGCGGTGTCCGGCGCGTGCTGCAGAAAGTGCTGCCAGGCACACAGGAAATTCAGGCCGGTACCAAAGCCGGTTTCTCCGATGCAGAACTGTCCCTGGGCCGGCAAGTCGCCAAAGCGTTCTTCCAGCTGGTTGTGCCGGATGAAGACGTGACGGGTTTCGTCCAGGCCACTGCTGCGGGAAAAATAGACATCACCAAAGGCGACCGAAACGGGCTGACCATCCAGCCAGTCGAGTTGTGCGTGTGAACTCATGCCAAACAAGGAAGAAGGAGCGCGGTAAGGGGCCTATTCTACCCCTTTCACCGGCTGCGCACCCGTGTGATGAACCGTCAGCCGCAATGCGACCGGGCAAATGCGGTTAATCCGGGGCAGTGCACACACTGCTTAACCGGGCAGGCGGGCGGCCAGCGCATCCAGTGCATCGGCCTGCAGGCTGTCCGGCTTGAGTAGCACTGCCTGTTGCAGCCGGTGGTAATGCCTGTGCATGGAGCGGGTGTAGAGCGGGTCGTAATGCTGTTCCAGCAATTGTTCCACCAGTGCTGCATAGTCGCCGTGGCTGATCATGGCCTGCCATTGTTGCAGTTGCTCACGCGAATGCACGGCCTTGAGAAAACCCAGCTGCGTTTCCAGTCTTTCCGGCTCGCTGACATAAAACGGGTAGTCCTCCAGCAAGAAGCGCACCCGTTCGGGCCGTGCCACCTGCAACTGCAGGCAGTCGCTGTCGTGCATGCGGGCAAACAGACTGTCCGGCAGGGTGATCTGGCCGATCTTGCGGCTTTCGGCCTCTATGTATACCGGCCGCGCCAGGTCCAGCCGCAGCATGGCCTGGTGCAGCTGGGTGTCGAACCATTTTTGCGTCGGCTGTGCCTGATCGGGCAGCTTGCCCAATACCGAACCCCGGTGGCGGGCCAGACCTTCCAGATCCAGCACCTGTTTGCCGGCACGGTGCAGTGCATCCAGCAGCCGGCTTTTGCCGGAACCGGTCGGGCCGCAAATCACTTGCAAGTCCAACTGTGCAGGCAGGCTGGCGAGGTCGGCCAGCACTTGCTGGCGGTATTGCTTGTAACCGCCATCCAGTTGGTGGGCCGCCCAGCCGATCTGGCTGAAGATGATGACCATCGACGCCGAACGCTGACCGCCGCGCCAGCAATAAATCAGCGGTTTCCAGTGCTTGGGCCGGTCGTGAAACTGCTGTTGCAGATGGCGGGCAATGTTTTGCGCCACCAGTGCCGCCCCCAGCTTGCGCGCTTCAAACGGGCTCACCTGCTTGTACAGCGTGCCTACCTGAATCCGCTCTGCGTCATCCAGCACCGGGCAGTTGATGGCACCCGGCAGATGATCCTCGGCGAACTCGCCGGGCGAGCGCACGTCGATGATCTCGTCAAACTGCGCCAGCTGTGCTAGCGTCGCGACCTTGAAGTGCATTGGGAAAGTGGTCCTGAAGATGGCTGAAATCAAACTTACGCAATTGTCTCATGGTGGTGGCTGCGGCTGCAAAATCGCACCGGCGGTACTGGAGTCCATCCTGTCCACCGCCAGGGAAAAAATGGTGTTCCCGCAACTGCTGGTCGGCACCGAGACCAGTGATGATGCGGCGGTGTATCGCTTGAATGACGAGCAGGCCATTGTGGCCACCACAGACTTCTTCATGCCCATCGTGGATGATGCCTTCGACTTTGGCCGCATTGCTGCCACCAATGCGCTGTCGGACATCTACGCCATGGGGGGCACACCCATCATGGCACTGGCCATTGTCGGCATGCCGGTGAATGTGCTGCCGGTGGAAACCATCCGCGCCATTCTGGATGGTGGCCAGGCCGTGTGCGCCGACGCAGGTATTCCGATTGCCGGTGGCCACTCCATCGACTCGCCGGAACCCATTTACGGCCTGGTGGCGCTGGGACTGGTGCATCCGGACAAGCTCAAGCGCAATAGCGATGCCCGCGCAGGAGATGTGCTGATTCTGGGTAAGGGCCTGGGTGTTGGCATTCTGGCGCAAGCCATGAAAAAGGGCGTGCTGGACGAGGCAGGCTATCAGGCGCTGATTGCCTCCACCACGCAGTTGAACAAGGTGGGGAGCACGCTGGCGCAACTGCCCGGCGTGCATGCGCTGACCGATGTCACCGGTTTTGGCCTGCTGGGGCACTTGCTGGAAATCTGCAAGGGCTCCGGCCTGCAAGCGCAGCTGGAGATGGCACGGATTCCGGTGATTCGTGAAGCGCAGGCCTTTGCCGAGCAGGGTTATGGACCGGGCGCCATCGAACGCAATCAGGCCAGTTTTGATCAGGCTGTCGATTATGCCGACAGCGTGGCGCAGTGGCAGCGTCGCCTGCTGGCCGATCCGCAAACCAGTGGCGGTTTGCTGGTGTCGGTGGCAGCAGAGCAGGCCGATGCCGTGCTGGCCGCTTTCCATGACCAGGGTTTCGGCTATGCACGGGTGATTGGCAGGCTGGAGGCCGGCGCTGCCCGCATCCGTGTTGACTGAATGGACTGATACCGTTCAAACCACAGCAAACCCGACGCACTGTCGGGTTTTTTATTGTCCGCTTGCCGCTGGTGATGCTGTCACACCCTCACTGCGGAAAAGCAGGCTATGCTGCTGAATGAGGCTTTAATCTGGCTGAATGTACAGGGTTTGCTGGCGTTGTTCTTGCTTGATCAGCAATGGCAAGAGCGTGGGTTTGCATTGACAACTGCATGTTTCTCGCGCATTTTTCTTGTTCGCTGATATAAAGCCAGTATTTCAAAAAGATACTGAATTATAAATAAACAATCCTGTAAAACAGGTGCGGCAGTGTAGAGGGTGAAGCTGATGAAGCGAGGCATGAGCATTGGGTCGCGGCTGGTAACGACCCAGGTAGTCCTGATGGTGGTGGTGGCAATGGCCCTGATGTTGCCACTCTATGTGTTCACCGGACGGGTGATGCAAGAGCGGACGGAAAAGGTACAGGCGCAGCTGCTGACGCAGTCGCTCAACATGATTGATGCCTTTAATGAATCGCTCAAGATCACCACCCGGCAGTTCGAGAAAGTCCTGCTGGGCGAAATCGGTGGTGCATTCTCTCTTAACCCGGCCAGCCGCATCGATGTGGCCGGCACCTCGACGCCAGCACTGGTGTTGGGCAGTACGCCAGTCAATGGCAACAACGATATTGTCGACCGCTTTTCCTCCAAGACCGGTAATGTCGCCACCCTGTTTGTAAAGGACGGCAACGAGTTTGTGCGCATTGCTACCTCGGTGCTGAAAGAAGATGGCGGACGCGCACTGGGCAGCAAGCTCGATCACGCCAGCCCGGCTTATGCCCAGCTGATGAATGGCGAGAACTATTCCGGCCGGGTGGACCTGTATGGTCGTGACTACATCACCAGTTACAGCCCCATCAAGGATGCTGCGCAGAATGTCATCGGCGCCACCTTTGTCGGCGTGGGCGCCACCGAAGGCATTGCCGGTTTGCTGGTGCGTCTGTCCAAGGTGAAGCTGGCCGAAAGCGGTCATGTCGACATCATCGACGTCAACAAGGCTTCCAGAACCTACGGGCAGTATGTCCAGCATCCTAAATTGTCCGGCCGGGCCGTCAGCAAGGACCTTGATGCCAACGGCCAGGCCTATGCCAACGAGCTGATGGCAGCCGGGCAGGGCAATCTCAACGTCAAGCTGCCCAGTGATGCCGGCGTGGCCGAACACATGCTGTCCTATGCCACTTACAAACCATGGGGCTGGATGATTGTCAGCAATGAAACCCGTAGCGAGCTGGAAAAGGAAAACCGCCAGCTGCTGCTGTGGCTGGCTGGTGGTGCAGCCTTGCTGCTGACCATTCTGGCGCTGGCGCTGCTGCTGTTTACCCGTCGTCTGGTGGCAAGACCGGTGCAGCAATTGGTGGCTGACGTAGGCAATATCCGCGATAGCCGTGACCTGACCCGGCGGCTGGCCATCAACCGCAAGGATGAAGTAGGGCAGGTAGCTGATGCCATGAACAGCCTGCTGGACAGCTTCCAGCAGGCACTCAACCGCACCAGCTCCCATGCGGTGGACTTGGACCACGCCGCGCAGGACTTGTCCGACAAGGCTGGTGCCGCTGCCGCCAGCTCGGGCGAGCAGCGCCAAAGTGCGCAGGCCATGTCCGAGCAAACCGGCATGCTGATTGCCGGTGTGGCGCAAATCGAAAAAGTGGCCGGTGAAGCCAGCGATGCCGCCCGCGCATCCAGTGCGGCTGCCATGGAAGGTAGCCAGAGCCTGGTGGCCGCAGTGGATGGCGTCAGCCAGATTTCCGCCACCCTGGCCGGTGCGGCCGACAGCCTGAAAATGCTGGAGAGCAGCGCGCAGCAGATTACCGCCATCGTCAACGTGATTCACGATATTGCCGATCAGACCAATTTGCTGGCACTGAATGCCGCCATCGAAGCGGCGCGTGCCGGGGAGATGGGGCGCGGCTTTGCCGTGGTGGCCGACGAAGTGCGCAAGTTGGCCGAGCGCACCAGTGTGTCTACCCAGGAAATCAGCGGGATGATCAGCAAGATCCAGGATGCGACCGAAGGCGCGGTCAAATCCATGCGCCAATCGGTGGTGCAGGCGTCCGAAGGCGCTGCCATTACCTCGGCCGCCCGTCAGGCAATCGGCTCCATCGTGGAAGACTCGCGTCGCGCGATGGAAGTGGTGGAAAACATCAACCGCGAACTGTCGCAACAGCGTGACATCGTGGAGCAGATGGCCGAGCGGGTGAATTCGGTGGCCCGGCAGGCCGAAGCCAGCAACGATGCGGCCGAACGCTCGGCAGAAACGGCACGCCATATGGCGGGTCTGGCCGATGCCCTGAAGGAAGAAGTCCGCGCCTTCCGTACCTGATTTCTGCGCGCACTGCTATAGAAAAAGCCGGATAGACCATCCGGCTTTTTCTATTGTTGCCTCGATGGCTTTTAGCCATGAGAAAAAAACATACCATGCCTTGTGGCGCTGAAATCTGCCCGCATATGCAGTGACAGATGGCTGCACCTTCTGGTCGGGCAGGGTGTGTGGCATGCGTGAATATTGCAAACAGAGCGTTATCTTGTTTGAAGGGAGCTTTTTGATGAGATTCGAAAAACTGACGACAAAATTCCAGCAGGCCCTGGGCGACGCACAAAGCATGGCGCTGGCTGAAGACAATGCCTATATCGAGGCGCAACACCTGCTGCTGACCATGATGGATGACAACGACAGCGGTATCGGCGGCCTGCTGGCCCGTGCCGGTGTCAATGTGCCGGGCTTGAAACTGGCACTCAAAAGCGCCATCCAGCGCCTGCCGAAAGTGCAGGGCACCAATGGTGAAATCACTGTCTCGCGCGAGCTGGGCAACCTGCTCAATGTCACCGACAAGATTGCCACCAAGCAGGGCGATGAATACATCTCCAGTGAGTCCTTCCTGTCCGCCCTGTCGCAGGACAAGGGTGAAACCGGCCGCCTGCTGAAAGAACATGGTGGTAATCACAACGCCATTCAGGCTGCCATCCAGGCGGTGCGTGGCGGCCAGACCGTGGGCAGTCAGGACGCGGAAAGCCAGCGCGAGGCACTGAAAAAGTACACCACCGACCTGACCGAGCGCGCCCGTAACGGCAAGCTGGACCCGGTGATTGGCCGCGATGACGAAATCCGCCGCGCCATTCAGGTGCTGCTGCGCCGTACCAAGAACAACCCGGTGCTGATTGGCGAACCCGGCGTGGGCAAGACCGCTATTGTCGAGGGACTGGCCCAGCGTATCGTCAATGGCGAAGTACCGGACAGCCTGAAGAACAAACGGCTGCTGGTGCTGGACCTGGCAGCGCTGATTGCCGGTGCCAAGTTTCGTGGCGAATTCGAAGAACGCCTGAAAGCAGTGCTGAATGATTTGTCCAAGGACGATGGCCAGACGCTGATCTTCATCGACGAAATCCACACCCTGGTAGGGGCGGGCAAGGCCGATGGCGCGATGGATGCCGGCAATATGCTCAAACCGGCGCTGGCGCGCGGCGAGCTGCACTGCATTGGTGCCACCACGCTGGACGAATACCGCAAGTACATCGAAAAGGATGCCGCACTGGAGCGCCGCTTCCAGAAGGTGCTGGTGAATGAGCCGACGGTGGAGGACACCATTGCCATTCTGCGTGGCCTGCAGGAGAAGTATGAAATCCACCACGGTGTGGACATTACCGACCCGGCCATCGTGGCGGCAGCCGAGCTGTCCAACCGCTATATCACTGATCGCTTCCTGCCGGACAAGGCGATCGACCTGATCGATGAAGCCGCCAGCCGTATCAAGATGGAGCTGGACTCCAAGCCGGAAGCCATGGACAAGCTGGACCGTCGTCTGATCCAGCTGAAAATCGAGCGTGAAGCGGTCAACAAGGAAACCGACGAGGCCAGCCAGAAGCGCCTGCAGTTGATTGAAGACGAAATCCAGCGTTTGCAGCGTGAATACGCCGACATGGAAGAAATCTGGAAGGCTGAAAAAGCCGCGGCGCAAGGCAGTCAGTCCATCAAGGAGGAAATCGACCGCCTCAAGGTGGACATGGAAGACCTCAAGCGCAAGGGCGACTGGCAAAAACTGGCCGAGCTGCAATATGGCAAGCTGCCACAGCTGGAAGCCCAGCTGCGTGAGGCCGAAGCCGCCGATGCCGGCGTGGACAACAAGCCCAACCGCTTGCTGCGTACCCAGGTAGGTGCCGAGGAAATTGCCGAAGTCATCAGTCGGGCTACGGGTATTCCGGTGTCGAAAATGCTGACCGGGGAGCGGGAAAAACTGCTGCGCATGGAAGAAGTGCTGCACCAGCGCGTGGTAGGGCAGGACGAAGCAGTGCGCGCAGTGGCCGATGCCATCCGTCGTTCGCGTTCCGGTCTGGCCGACCCCAACAAGCCCTATGGTTCCTTCCTGTTCCTCGGGCCGACCGGCGTGGGCAAAACCGAGCTGTGCAAGACGCTGGCCGGCTTCATGTTCGACAGCGAAGAGCACCTGATCCGCATCGACATGTCCGAATACATGGAAAAGCACTCGGTGGCGCGGCTGATTGGCGCACCTCCCGGCTATGTGGGTTACGAAGAGGGTGGTTATCTGACCGAGCAAGTACGTCGCAAACCGTATAGCGTGATTCTGCTGGACGAGGTGGAAAAAGCGCATCCGGATGTGTTCAACATCCTGCTGCAAGTGCTGGATGACGGCCGCCTGACTGATGGCCAGGGCCGCACCGTGGACTTCAAGAACACGGTGGTGGTGATGACCTCGAATATGGGTAGCCAGCAAATCCAGGCCATGGCAACGGATGACTATCAGGTGATCAAGCTGGCGGTGATGGCCGAGGTGAAAACCCACTTCCGCCCTGAGTTCATCAACCGTATCGACGAGGTAGTGGTGTTCCACGGTCTGGACGAGAAGAACATCAAGGCCATTGCCCGTATCCAGCTGAAGGGTCTGGAAAGCCGTCTGGCCAAGCTGGAGCTGAATTTGCAAATCAGCGAAGACGCCTTGTCGCTGCTGTCGGAAGAAGGCTTCGATCCGGTCTATGGCGCACGTCCGCTCAAGCGTGCCATCCAGAACGAGCTGGAAAACCCGCTGGCCAAGGCCATTCTGGCTGGCAAGTATCCGCCCAAGGCCACCATCATGGTGGAAGCACGCGACGGTCAGCTGGTGTTTGCCTGACTGGAAAACACCTACTGCCAAAAGCCGACCCAGCAGGTCGGCTTTTTTTATTGCATTTGGCGACTTCCGGCAGATCCATCGGAAAAGTCACTGCGCCACCTGTGATAAGCCCCAGTTACCGTACCAACAGACAGTCACATAATGCGGCAAGGGTAGCTCAATAGCGCACAGGAGCAGGCAATGAAAGCATTGAAAATTACTGTTTTGGCCAATGGGCCCTATCGCGTGGTGGGTGCCAGGCAAATCACCCAACTGTTCATTCAGCCAAACGCACAAGGCTTGTCCTGGAGCTATCGCGAAGGCAAGGCCTTTCCATTGCAGGAAGAAGGCAGCTTGTTGTGCCGGTGTGGTCATTCCGCCAACAAGCCCTACTGTGATGGCAGCCACCAGACCACCGGTTTCGATGGTCGGGTAGAAGCGACCCGCGCAGACTATTTCCAGCAAGCACAGTTGCAAGAGGGGCCGGTCGCTGCTTTGTCCGATGCCGAAAAGCTCTGTGCCTTTGCTCGCTTTTGCGATGCGGGTGGCCAGATCTGGAATCTGGTGGAGCAGGAGGATACCGCGTCGGTAGCCTTGGCTGTACGCGAGGCAGAACATTGCCCTGCTGGTCGCTTGAAAGTGTGGGATATCCAGTCGCAAGAACAAATCAGCAAAGAGCCTGATACCCAGGCGCTCTATTTGCTGGAAGACCCGAAGCTGCACTGTTCGGCTGCCTTGTGGGTGAAAGCAGCGGATGTGCTGGATGTCGAGGGCGACAAGCCCTATCCGGTACGGGAGCGTATGACCTTATGTCGCTGCGGGGCTTCTGCTAACAAGCCGTTTTGTGACGGCTCGCATGCGTCCATCAAGTGGCAAGACGGTCTTTGAATGTTGCCTGGCTTTGCCGGCAGGCTTGGAAAAAGGCAAACCAGGCCTGCGAGATCGGATTCAAGTTGATTGCAGCACCGATAACACTCGCTACTAGGTAGTTTCAGGCATGGAGCAGCGGACACAAGCCACGGGATAATCAGCTTTTCGTCCCAGGAAAACCATTTATGCCGGACTCCCTGCCACAGGCTGCGCATTACCCGTTTCGCGACATGCATCAGGCACATTGCCGAAGGGCCGACCTTGGCGCAGCACAGCTGCTGACGGCTTTTTCCACTGCTGCACCCGGCTGGGCAGCCACCCTGATGGCATGGCGTAACCGGCTGGCGGCACGCTTTGGCCTCAAGACCGGCCCCATGCAGCAGTCCGGAACCTTGTCCTTGCAACCGGGCGGCCATATCGGCATGTTCCGCATCATGCACCTTGGCCCGCAACTGGCGGTGCTGGGTGAGGATGACCGTCATCTGGATTTCCGCATTCTGCTGTCAGTCAGCCCCGAGGCTGGTGGCAGCCGCCTGCAGGTTGAAACCTGGGTACGGCCACATCACTGGGGTGGCTGGCTGTATCTGGCGCTGGTGCTGCCTGTGCACTGGCTGCTGAGCAAGCTGATGTTGCGCCGTATGGCGCAGCGGCTGGGTGAGTCTGGCTCCAGCAGGCAGCTACGGTGATAATGGTGTTTTTCGTTTGCAGGAAACAAGCCGCATGCTCGCGATCACCCATTTTTCCCAGACAGTGACACCTGTAGCCGACCAGCCCCGTCCGGATCGACTGCTGGCCGGGAATCCGCAGCGTCATACCTGGACTCACTACGAAACCGCCGACGAGGCGCTCAGTTGTGGTATCTGGGCCTGTGAGACCGGTGCCTGGCGCATTCAGTTTGCCGATAACAAGCATGAATTCTTCTGCGTGATCGAAGGACTGGTGCGCCTGCATGATGAAGCCGGGACAGTGGTGGAAGTGAAGCCTGGCGAAGCGGCGGTGATCCCGGCAGGTTTCACCGGTGTGTTCGAGGTGGTGCAGCCGGTGCGCAAATACTTTGTGGTGGGGCAGACTCCGGTTGCACCGTCTCATGGCTGATGCGTCTGGCTGAAAGCAGTCACGCAAAAGGGCGACTTAAGTCGCCCTTTCTTGTCTGCTCATGCAGCACGCCGTTTCAGTTGCGCAACGGGTCTTCCGCATCATCCATCGGCTGTACCGGTGGTGGTGTAAAGCCGTTAATGTCGCGGGAGGACTTTTCCAGTACCAGCACAATGGCAGTATTGAGCGCACCAAAAGCCCAGCTGATCAGGAAAAATACCGAGTAGGCCGACAGCTTGTCGGCAAACAGGGCATTACCGTGCAGGGTTAACTCGGCGGGGTCGAAAATCGAGAAAAACACACTGGTAGCCAGTGCGGCGATCAGAAAAGACGGCCAGAACAGCAGGATGCCTTTTTTCATGGTCAGAGCTCCTCATCATGCGTTTGTATTTGCATTGAGACTAGACCTTGGCGTGCAAGGTTCAAGAAGGTTCAAGTCAGGGGCATGGATGCCGTGTCCGAGCGGTGGATTGTATGCAATGTCCTGTCAGACACAAATGCGCTGGCAGCTTGTTGTTTTGTCGGCTTTGCAGCGCAGCAAGGCCGCAGATGGTGGTAAACTTTGTGCCGGACAAAGATTTTCATCAATCAGCCGTGGCCTGCTGCATGCTCAGCGCCCGGTTGCGGCTGTTCTGCAAAGCAAATGGAGCCCCTGCATGACCTCTTCGATCTTCGCCGCGGTGGAACTGGCCCCGCGCGACCCGATTCTTGGCCTGAACGAAGCTTTCAACGCCGATACCCGTCCCTTCAAGGTGAATCTGGGTGTGGGTGTTTACAGCGACGACAATGGCAAGATCCCGCTGCTGGCTGCCGTCAAGGCCGCGGAAAAGGCCCGCGTTGATGCGCTGCTGCCGCGTGGCTATCAGCCGATCGAAGGCCCGGCCGCTTACGACAGCGCCGTGCAAAACCTGCTGTTCGGTGCTGACAGCGCGCTGATCAGCAATGGTCAGGTAGTGACTGCCCAGGCGCTGGGCGGTACCGGTGCCCTGAAGATTGGTGCCGACTTCCTGAAACGCCTGAATCCGGAATCCAAGGTTTACATCAGCAACCCGTCGTGGGAAAACCACCGCGCGCTGTTTGAATCCGCCGGTTTCACCGTGGAAAACTACCCCTACTACGACGCAGCAACCCGTGGCGTTGACTTTGCTGGCATGAAGTCCTTCCTGCAAGGTCTGGCTGCCGGTTCCGTCATCGTGCTGCATGCCTGCTGCCACAACCCGACCGGTGCCGACCTGTCCGACGCCCAGTGGGCTGAAGTGGTGGAAGTGTGCCGTGCCCAGGGTCTGGTTCCTTTCCTGGATATGGCTTACCAGGGTTTTGCTGACGGTATCGATGCTGACGCCGTTGCCGTGCGCCTGTTCTCGGCTTCCGGCCTGCAATTCTTCGTGTCCAGCTCCTTCTCCAAGAGCTTCTCGCTGTACGGCGAGCGTGTTGGTGCTCTGTCCATCGTGACTGCCAGCAAGGAAGAAACCGGCCGTGTGCTGTCGCAACTGAAGCGCGTGATCCGTACCAACTACTCCAACCCGCCGATCCACGGTGCTGCCATCGTTGCTGCCGTGCTGTCCAGCCCGGAACTGCGTCAGCAGTGGGAAGACGAACTGGCAGGCATGCGTGACCGCATCCGCGCCATGCGTACCGGTCTGGTTGACGCCATCAAGGCACAGGGTGTTGAGCAGGACTTCTCCTTCGTGGCGCAGCAACGTGGCATGTTCTCCTACACCGGCCTGACTGCAGCGCAAGTGGAAGTGCTGAAGAGCGAATTCGGCATCTATGCCGTATCCACCGGCCGTATCTGCCTGGCCGCGCTGAACAGCAAGAACCTGCCGTATGTGGCTGAAGCCATCGCCAAGGTAGTCAAGGGCTGATTGATTTCACCCTGACGCGAAAAACCCCGCTACGGCGGGGTTTTTTATTGCGCCAGATGAATCAGCATCCGTTTCGTTTTTCAGTCTGCTGGAGCCGGTGAGCGGCCAAGGCGTATGCGCAGCAGGCCGGGGCTGGTCTCGATGGCCTTGATGGTCAGGCGCGCAGCCAGCGGTTTGCCCAGCAGCGGGTAGTCCAGCCATTGTTGCAGCGCCGGCAAGCGGGTGAGGTCGATAATGGCAACATCCTGCTCCAGGTTCAGCCAGTCCAGCGGCTTGGTCAGCTGTTGCAAGGCCTTGTGGCCGAATGCGCCTTCCATCACGCCCAGCAGCAGTCCGCCCAACAGGCGGCGGGTGGTGGAGGAAGATATGGCTTCGCCCTGCACGTGATAGCGTAGTCGTATTTGCCGGCTATTCCAGTCGATGGGGAGGAAGTCGAAGTGCAGGGTTAGCCTGGCGGCAAGCGGTTGCTGTGATGTCAGATGCAGGGTGCTGTCCCGGCTGAGCAGTGACAGGCTGTCAATCTGTAGCGCATCACCATTCAATGCCTGCTGCAACTTGCGCAGCAGCCAGTCTTCTTGCAGGGAGACGCCATCCCGGTGCAGGGTGGGTCTTTGCTGCCAGCTCCGGATCAAGCGGCTTTGCCAGTGATGATCCATGTTCAGGCAAACAGGGTGCGCGCCCCTTCGAAGCGGGCGGAGAAATAGCTGTTGTCCAGCCGGTCTACCCGGATGGCGCTATTGGTGCGCGGGGCATGCACGAATTTGTTGTCGCCAATGTAAATGCCCATGTGGGAGAAGGAGCGGTTCATGGTGTTGAAGAACACCAGGTCACCTACCTGCATCTGGCTGTTGCTGACGGGGCGCGCCAGGCTGGCGATCTGGGCGGCATTGTGCGGCAGCTTCACTCCCACCGCATTCAGGTAGATGTAGCTGACCATGCCGCTGCAATCCAGCCCGGCTTCCGGGTTGGCACCACCGAACTTGTAGTCCAGATCCAGCAGTCCCAGGGTGTACATGAGGATCTCCCGGCCCGCGCCATCTGCCTTCAGGGCAGACAGCGTTTTGTCCTGTGATGGATAGGGGCGCACGTGGCTGGTCTTCTTCGGCGGTGTGCCGCAGCCGCTCAGCCACAAAGCCAGCGTGCCCAGCATTGCACCGCCCAAAAGGCGGCGGCGTTGCGGGGAGGGCAGGGTGGGCCGGGTTTTGCTCATGATTGTTTTGCCTCCAGTTCTTCCCAGCGGGCCAGTTTTTCCAGCAGCAATTCGTCGATGGCTTCAATGCGCTGCTGCCAGGCAATGGCTTCCTTGGGGGTGTCGCGATAGCAGTTCGGGTCCAGCAGTTGCTGGTTCAGCGTGGCTTGTTCCTGTTCCAGAGCGGCAATCTCATCGGGCAGTGCGGCCAGCTCGCGGGTTTCATTATAAGAAAGCTTGCGATTGCTCCGCTGCTTCTCCGGCTTGGCCGGGGCGGCTGGCTTGCTGGCTGTCGTGGTGGCCTTGCTGGCTACTGTTCCTTGCATGGCTGCCATGCGCGCCTTGGTGTCGATCCAGTCCTGATAGCCACCCGGGTATTCTTCCAGCTGACCATTGCCTTCAAAGGCAATCACCTGGGTAACCACATTGTCGAGGAAAGCCCGGTCGTGGCTGACCAGAAACACCGTGCCGCTGTATTGAGCAATCACGTCTTCCAGAAGTTCCAGCGTGTCGATGTCCAGGTCGTTGGTGGGTTCATCCAGCACCAGTACATTGGCCGGACGGGTGAACAGGCGGGCCAGCAACAGGCGGTTACGTTCGCCACCAGACAGCGAGCGCACCGGGCTGCGCGCACGTTGCGGCGAGAACAGAAAGTCTTCCAGATAACTCATCACATGCTTTTTCACCCCGCCGATTTCGACGAAGTCATTGCCCTGGCTGATGATGTCGGCCACGCTGGTGTCTTCGTCCAGCTGTTCGCGGAACTGGTCGAAGTAGGCAATCTCCAGCTTGCTGCCTTGCTTGATGCTGCCGCTGTCCGCTTCCAGCTGACCCAGGATCAGCTTGAGCAAGGTGGTCTTGCCGGCACCATTGGGGCCGATCAGGCCGATCTTGTCACCGCGCAGGATGCGGGTGGTGAAGTCCTTGATCAGGGTGCGGCCTTCAAAACCCTTGCTGACATGTTCCAGCTCGGCCACCAGTTTGCCCGAGCGCTCGCCGGCATCCAGCTGGAAATTGACCTGTCCCACGCGTTCGCGCCGGGCGCTGCGTTCGCGGCGGATGGCTTCCAGACGGCGGACACGGCCTTCGTTACGAGTACGGCGTGCCTCGATGCCCTTGCGGATCCACACTTCTTCCTGCGCATGGAATTTGTCAAAAATGCGGTTCTGCTCTTCCTCGATGGCGATTTCTTCGGTCTTGCGCACCTGGTAGGCGGTGAAGCTGCCCGGATAGCTGCGCACGATGCCACGGTCCAGTTCCACAATGCGGGTGGCGACATTGTCCAGAAAGCGCCGGTCGTGGGTGATCAGCAGCACGCTGCCGCTGAAGTTCTTCAGCAAGCCTTCCAGCCATTCGATGGCAGCAACGTCCAGATGGTTGGTCGGTTCGTCCAGCAGCAGCACGTCCGGCTTGGCCGCCAGTGCACGGGCCAGTGCCACGCGCTTTTTCCAGCCACCGGACAGTTCACGGATCAGGGTGTCGGCTTGCAGGTCCAGGTGGGAGAGGGTGGTGGAGATCAGTGCATCAAACTGCCAGCCATCACGTGCTTCCAGTGCATGTTGCAGCGTTTCCATGCGTGCCAGCGCGGTTTCATGATCGGCATCCGGCTGGGTCAGTTGCTGGGTAACCTGATGGTATTCGCTGAGCAAGGCTTTCAATTCGCCCAGTCCGCTGGCAACCGCGTCAAAAACGGTGTCGTCCGGGTTGAGTTCCGGCTCCTGTGCCACGTAGGCCACGCGCACATCGCCCTTGATGTTGATGCGCCCGTCGTCCAGCGTGATGGCGCCCGCAATGCCCTTGAGCAAGGACGACTTGCCGGCACCATTGCGGCCAATCAGGCCAACCACTTCGCCCGGCTCCAGCGCGAAATCGACATTATCCAGCAAAGCGTGATGGCCAAAAGCCAGGCAGGCCTTTTCAACAGAAATCAATGACATTGCAGCATCTTGTAATCAGGGTTCAATGGCCGCAATTGTAGCATGCGGCGTGCTGGCCCTTGCGGACTTGGGTTACAATGCGCGCCAACTCGGAATGGAAAGGAATGCCATGTATTTTGTTGACCGCTCGGTTGCCGTAATCAAACCCAAACAGCCATTTCTGGACTGGCTGAATGCCGTGCCCGGCAACGATATGGTGGATTTGACCCTGGACAGCCTGCGCAGTGACTGCACGGTGATCCTGTTGCCGGAGTTCAATGAGCCGGAAGAGGCAGTTGCCCATATCGATGAGCAGTACGAACAATTGTTCAAGATTGAAGTGGCGTCCTGGTATGACGACGAAGACCTGTGGCCCAAGGACATGTCGCTCAAGGCCTTCTGGGAATGGTTTGATGTGGAAATCCACTCTACCGTACTGGATACGGTAGAAGGCGATATCAGCAACAGCCCGGCAGGCGAGCTGTAAGCCATTTCATGCACAAGGCCCGCTTGCTGCCGCCCTTTGCGCTGCAATTACGCCCGTCCCGCATCTTCTTGCTTTTGGTGTTGTGCGTGCTGGCCTTGTCTGCTGTCTTGTTGATGCTTTATCAGCCGCGGATGTGGGCACTGCTGCCCTGTCAGTTTCTGCTGGGATGCCTTGCCTTGCGTGCCAACGGCTGGGGAAATCCTAACAGGGTGCGGCGTATCGAAGTGGATGCCCATGGCCGCATGCAGTGCTTGCAAGGCGACCGCACAGTTGAAGTGCAGTTGCGCGACGACTGTTTTGTGTCTCCCTTGTTTGTCATTGTCAATGTGACGGCCGCAGGCCGTCGTCACAGTTGTCTGCTGTTGCCGGATAGCGCCGATCAGGAAGCACTGCGGCAATTGCGGGTCTATCTGCTGTGGTTCCATCCGGAAGCAGAGCGGCTTACACCTGCTGTTTTGGAAAATCCATGATGCAAAGAACTACGCTGAACGAATGGTTGCAATGGCTGGAAGGCCTGCATGTCACCACCATAGACATGGGTCTGGAACGGGTACGCAAAGTGTGGCATGCCATGCAGGTGCAGCCTGCTTTCCCGGTCATCATGGTGGCCGGGACCAATGGCAAGGGTTCGGTGTGTGCCATGCTCTCCACCATGTATCAGCGTGCCGGTTTCAAGGTGGGCTGTTATACCTCGCCGCACATCCAGCACTACAACGAGCGGGTGGCGATCGACCTCAAACCAGTGAGTGATGAGCGCATCATCAAGAGTTTTGCCGCCATCGATGCGGCGCGGGGTGATACCTCGCTGACCTATTTCGAGTTCGGCACCCTGGGGGCCATGCACAGCTTCATCGAAGAAAAAGTCGATGTGGCCATCATGGAAGTTGGCCTGGGTGGACGTCTGGATGCGGTGAACATCTTTGAACCGGATGTGTCGGTGGTGGTGAGTGTGGATATCGACCACGCTGCCATTCTGGGTGACAACCGCGAGGATATCGGCTTCGAGAAAGCCGGTATCTACCGACCGGGCAAGCCAGCCATCTGCGCAGACCCGCAGCCGCCGCAGCGCCTGCTGGATCATGCCGCGGCCATCGGTGCCGACCTCAAACTGCTGGGTCGCGATTACAGCTATAGCCGCATGGACAATCAATGGTCCTTCCAGATGGGCAGCGCACGTCGCCATGCCTTGCCCATGCCTGCGCTGCGTGGTGGCTACCAGCTGGGCAATGCCGCAGCTGCATTGGCGGTGCTCGACTGCCTGCATGAGCGTCTGCCGGTCGGTATTGGTGCGCTCAAGCAAGGTCTGGTCGAAGTGGAATGGCCCGGTCGTTTCCAGGTATTGCCGGGCCGGCCGGTGGTGGTGCTGGATGTCGGACACAATCCGCATGCGGTCAAGGCCATGGTGGCCAGCCTGCGCCAGTTGCCGTTTGCCGAAAACCGTTACGCAGTATTTTCCATGCTGGCGGACAAGGACCTGGCTGCCGTGGCCGAACTGGCCAAGGATGAATTCGATGGCTGGTTCGTGGCCGGCCTTGATATGCCACGCGGGCAGAGCGGCACCGGGATTGCCGCGCAGCTGAATGCGCTGGGCATCGGCAAGGTGCGCGCCTTCGAAGATGTTGCGTCTGCCTGGCAAGCTGCCTTATCGGCAGCGGGCGAGAATGATAGAATTACCGTTTTTGGCTCTTTCCACACTGTTGCCGAGGTGCTGGAAGCCCGTCGGCAACGCACTTGAGGATGGCATGGCACTGTCTGCCCACGATGAACTGATTTTGTTGCGCAAGCGTGCCCGGCGTCGCCTGGTTGGCGCGGTTGTGCTGGTGACGGTATCCACGGGCGTCCTGTGGAATGTGGTTGGTCATCTGCCGGATCAGCAAATGCGCCCGGAGTCGGTGGAGATCGCCAGTGAAGCTTCCGGCGCTCCGGCAGAAACTGCGCTGCCCCCGGCCGTGCATGTGGCCAGTGCTTCTGCACCTGCTGTTGGCAAGCCGGTGGCATCGGCTCCGGCCCTGGCCAGTGCGTCTGCTCCGGTTGCCAAAACTGCCGGCACCCAACTGCCGGCAGATCTGAATTCCGTGGTGCCGGACAAACCTGCAGCCACCACTGCCAGTGTGGCGGCACCTGCAGCAGTTGCAGCGGTGGCGACGGTAGGTGCCATCGCCGCCGGGCAGTCCAAGGCCAAGGCGCCGGAAGGTGCCAGCCAGCCGCTGGTGCACGAGCCGCCGAAAAAGAAAGTGGCCAGCAAACCGGTGGAAGCGCGTCAGCCGGTAGTGGCTGACAGCAAGCCTGCCAAGGCTGAGAAACCCGCTCCGGCCAAGCATAAACAGCCTGACCCGGCAGCCATTTTGTCTGGTCATTTTGATGACGAACCGGCAAGCAAGCCGGCTGCTGTAAAGAAAAGTGAGTCCAAGCCGGAAAAAGTGGATAATGTCGGCAATGGCAAATCCGTGATCCAGCTGGCGGCACTGTCTGACCCGGCCAAGGCCGATGCACTCAAGAACAAGTTGTCTGCTCTTGGGGTGTCTGCCCACTTCAGCAAGGTGCAAACCAGCAAGGGTGAAGTCACCCGTGTGCGGGTCGGGCCGTTTGCCAGCCGGGCAGAAGCAGAAGCTGCACTGCGCAAGCTTTCCCAGGCTGGGGTTTCCGGCATTGTCGTGAGCAAGTAAGCAACGATGACCGTCTTTGACTACATTGTGATCGCCATCCTGCTTGGCTCCGTGCTGGTGGCCATGGTGCGCGGCCTGGTGGCCGAGGTGCTGTCGCTGGGCTCCTGGCTGCTGGCTTTCTGGTGTGCCAAGGAGTTGTCGCCACTGGTGGCAAGCTTCATGCCCAACGAATTGCCAAGCCAGGGTTTGCGTCTGCTGGCTTCTTTTGTGCTGTTGTTTTTCCTGTCGTGGCTGGCCACGGCATTATTGCGTATCACCCTGACCAGTCTGCTGGATTCGGCCGGGCTGGGTGGTCTGAACCGATTGATGGGTGCCGTGTTCGGCCTGGCTCGCGGGCTGGTGCTGGTCACGGTGCTGGTGCTGGTGGGCGGCTTGAGTGACATGCCGCGCCAGCCTATGTGGAGGAATGCGGTATTGGCCGCTCCATTCGAATCACTGGCCTTGTCATTAAGGCCCTGGCTGCCAGCCATGCTGGCAGACAATCTGCATTACACCGGTTAGTGTGATGGAACAGGCGGATTATCTTGATATCTTCACCTCAAGATTTCCGCCTTTTTCTTTGGCTGTAGGTTTTGTCTGAAAATCCTGGTAGTTGGGAAGAGAGAGTAGAGCAATGTGTGGAATTCTAGGCGTGGTAGGGCAGTCCCCCGTCAATCAGTTGTTGTATGACGGACTGCAAGTGCTGCAGCACCGTGGGCAGGATGCGGCGGGTATTGTCACCTCCAGTGGCAAGACCTTTCACATGCACAAGGGCAGCGGCATGGTGCGCGATGTATTCCGCACCCGCAATATGCGCTCCCTGATGGGCAATGCCGGTATCGCGCACGTGCGCTACCCGACGGCCGGTTCTGCTTCCAGTCTGGCCGAGGCTCAGCCGTTCTATGTCAACTCGCCCTTCGGCATCGTGTTGGCGCACAACGGCAACCTGACCAATACCGACGAGCTTAAGGCGGACATGTTCCGTCACGACCTGCGTCACATCAACACCAATTCCGACTCGGAAGTCCTGCTCAACGTATTCGCCCATGAACTGGCCGAGCGTGTGGTGGGCTTTGAATTGAGCGTGGAGGCCATCTTTGGTGCCATCGAAGCCGTGCATCGCCGTGTGCGTGGTGCTTATGCCGTGGTGGCGCTGATCGCCGGTTACGGCCTGGTGGCTTTCCGTGACCCCAATGGCATTCGCCCGCTGGTGATCGGCAGCACGCAGGGCAGTGGCAAGACCGAGTACATGTTTGCTTCCGAATCGGTTGCGCTGGACTGCTCCGGCTTCAGCACGCTGCGTGATGTCGAGCCGGGTGAGGGTGTGTTTGTCAGCTTCGATGGTGATTTCCACGCCCGTCAGTGTGCCAAGGAAGTCCGCCACGCGCCCTGTCTGTTCGAATATGTCTACTTTGCCCGCCCGGATTCGGTGATTGACGGTGCTTCGGTTTATCAGGCACGTATCGTGATGGGTGAGAAGCTGGGCGAGAAGATCCGCCGTGTGCTGCCGGAGCTGGACATCGACGTAGTCATGCCGATTCCGGATACCAGCCGCCCAAGTGCCTTGGCGCTGGCCAACAGCCTGGGCTTGCCATACCGCGAAGGCTTCATCAAGAACCGCTATATCGGCCGCACCTTCATCATGCCGGGTCAGGCTGTGCGCAAGAAATCGGTTCGCCAGAAGCTCAACCCGGTTGCCTGCGAATTCAAGGATCGCAATGTACTGCTGGTGGATGACTCCATCGTGCGTGGTACCACGTCCAAGGAAATCGTGCAGATGGCGCGTGATGCTGGTGCCAAGAAAGTGTACTTTGCTTCCGCAGCACCTGCGGTACGCTTCCCCAATGTTTACGGTATCGACATGCCGACCCGTGCCGAGCTGCTGGCTACCGGTCGCACCGAACTGGAAATTGCGGCAGAAATCGGCGCAGATGCGGTAATTTACCAGGACCTGTCGGCCTTGCAGGAAGCAGTGCATTCGGTGAATCCGAAACTGCATGAATTCGAAACTTCCTGCTTTGACGGCAAGTACATCACCGGTGACATCACGGCGGCTTATCTGGATGCCATCGAGTGCGCCCGCGGTGCCGACAAGAAAGAGGAAAATCCGGTCAGTACCCAGATGATTGATTTGAACCTGAATGTGGCAGAGCAAAACCTGATGTAAGTCAGGCGCAGAAAAACCGGCTCCGGCCGGTTTTTTTCATGGTGGCCCAGGTATGGTGCCAGCGGCTGACATCGTTATGCCGCAATTTCATTTAGATAACTGGTACTGATCAGGCAAGATAGCCTGCACAAGACGGTGGCAAGCCATGGTGGCTTGTTCCCGGCAACAAGATTCGAGAATCATCATGTCAGTCGAAAATAATCCGCAACAATATCATCCTGAAACACTGGCAATACGTGGCGGCCGTGAAAGCAGTGAATATCGCGAACACAGCCAGGCCCTGCATCTGACTTCCAGCTTCTGTTACGAGTCGGCAGAGCAGGCCGCTGCCATGTTCATGGGTGAAATCGAAGGTTATACCTATTCCCGCTTCACCAACCCCACCGTCACGGCCTTCCAGCAGCGACTGGCGTTGATGGAAGGTGGTGAGCGCGCCATCGCCACGGCTACCGGCATGGCGGCCATACAGGCCATCATGATGAGCCTGCTCAAGGCGGGTGATCACATTGTCTCCTCGCAAAGCCTGTTCGGTTCCACCATCAATCTGTTTACCGGGCTGCTGGCAAAATTCGGCGTGGAAACCACCTTTGTCGATGCACGAGATCTGACAGCATGGGAGGCTGCGGCCAAGCCCAACAGCAAGCTGTTTTTCCTGGAAACCCCCTCCAATCCGCTGACCGAGATTGCGGATATCGCGGCCATTGCCGACCTTGCTCATCGTCACAATGCCTTGCTGGTGGTGGATAACAGTTTTTGTTCGCCGGCCTTGCAGCAGCCACTGAAGCTGGGGGCTGATCTGGTCATGCATTCCGCCACCAAATACCTGGATGGTCATGGCCGTGTGATGGGTGGCGCGGTCGTGGGCAGTGATGTGCTGGTTGAGCAGGTTTACCTGCATGTGCGCGCTGCCGGCCCGACCCTGGCCCCGTTCAATGCCTGGGTGTTGTTGTCCGGTCTGGAAACCCTGTCGTTGCGCATGGAAAAACACAGCGCCAATGCCTTGGAACTGGCGCGCTGGCTGGAGGCACACCCCGCCATCGAACGGGTGTATTACCCGGGACTGCCCAGCCATCCGCAGCATGAGCTGGCCCAGCGTCAGCAAAAAGCGGGTGGTGCGGTGGTGTCGTTTGTGGTGAAAGGCGGGCGTGCCGGTGCGTGGCGACTGGTTGATGGTGTGGAACTGATTTCACGGACTGCCAATCTTGGCGACGTAAAGAGTACAATTACCCACCCGGCATCTACTACGCATGCGCGGGTGGCCCCTGAAGTGCGGCAGAAGGCCGGCATCGAGGAAGGCCTGATCCGGGTGGCCGTGGGCCTGGAAAATGTCGAGGACCTGAAAAAGGACCTGGCGCGTGGACTTGACTAAATATTGATACCTGCGTTTCATTCAAACGAACGGCAGTCTAGACTTTAGACTGCCGTTTTCGCGATGGTGTACTGGAAATCCATCCATATTGCAAGGAGGGAGCTCTTGACACTGATCAAATTAAAACGTAAGTTTGAAACGCTTGTTCGAAAGCTGAGATGGACAAGACTAAATGCCCTGCAAGTACAAAAAAGGCACAAGAGAACATGGAAGCCAGCCGCCCGGATACGGCAACACGCATTCTTGACGTTTCCGAACGTCTGTTCGTGGAGCACGGATTCGAGGCTACCTCGCTTCGCATGATTACTCAGCAGGCCGAAGTCAACCTGGCCGCGGTGAACTATCACTTCGGCTCGAAGGATGCACTGTTTGAAGCCGTGTTCATGCGCAGGCTGGCGCCCTTGATTGCGTCCTGTCTGGCTGAGCTCGACGAGCTGGAGGCAAGAGAAGAGAAGCTGTCAGTGGAAGGCTTGGTCACGACCTTCATCCGGCCGTGTCTGGCGCTGTCCAAGGACCCTGCGAGGGGCGGGGCCCTGTTTGTCAGACTTCTGTCACGCACACTGGTGGAAAACCACCGGCTGCTGCGTGAAACCATCTCACAGCAATACAGTGTGTTCGTGCAACGCTACTCGCGCGCATTTCATCATGCGCTGCCAGAGCTTGGGGTGGAGGAGCTGGCCTGGAGAATGCACTTTGCATTCAGCGTCATGTTCAACGCGTTCGCCGGAAATGATGTGCTGAAGATTTTCACACGCAGCCAGATTGTTTCCGCGCGGGATCCAGACATGATCGTGAAGTATCTTGTGCCATTTGTGGTTGCCGGGTTGGTCTCGCCTGTCAAGGGTTAGCAGGGTCAACACGAGGGTAAATCACAATGTTTGCTGCTGTTCTTCTCATCGCACTGCTTGGTGTGATGGCGTACTATCGCGCGCCGGTGCTGGCGTGGACTGTGGGGCTGGCAGCCTGGCTTGCCAGCCTGCAATTTGCGTTTGGCTGCCCGGTTTCCACCATTGTCTGGGGTGTGTTTGCACTCCTGGCACTTGTGCTGAATATCGTTCCACTGCGTCGTGCCGTTTTCACCGGCCCGGTATTCGGTATCTTCAAGAAAATCACCCCGGCGATGTCGCAGACCGAACAGGAAGCGATCAACGCGGGTACGGTGTGGTGGGATAGGGATTTGTTCTCCGGCAAGCCGGATTACCAGCGCCTGCTGGCCTTCCCGGATGCCAAGCTGAGCGCAGAAGAGCAGGCTTTCCTGGATGGCCCCACCGAGCAGCTGTGCGCGATGATCGACGACTGGAAGATCACCCACGAGCTGAAGGACTTGCCGCCTGAAGTGTGGCAGTTCATCAAGGACAACGGCTTTCTGGGCATGATCGTCAAGAAGAAGTACGGCGGTCTGGAATTCTCCAACTATGCTCACGCCAAAGTGGTTACCAAGATTGCGACGCGTGGCGGTTCTGCTGCGGTGTCGGTCATGGTGCCCAACTCGCTCGGTCCGGGTGAGTTGCTGCAGCACTATGGCACCGAAGCACAAAAGGATTATTACCTGCCGCGCCTGGCCAAAGGCGTGGAAGTGCCGTGCTTTGCCCTGACCAGCCCTTATGCCGGTTCGGACGCAGGCAGCATTCCTGACTATGGCATTGTCTGCCGTGGCAGCTATACCGACCCGCGCAGCGGCCAGCGGCACGAAAACGTGTTGGGCCTGCGCGTCAGCTGGGAAAAGCGCTGGATTACCCTGGCTCCGGTCGCCACCATTCTGGGTCTGGCATTCAAGATGTACGACCCGGACCACCTGCTGGGCGACAAGGAAGAAATCGGTATTACCTGCGCACTGGTGCCGACCGAGCATGAAGGCGTCTGCATCGGTCGCCGTCATTTCCCGGGTGGCGCTGTGTTCATGAACGGCCCGACCTGGGGCAAGGATGTGTTCATTCCGCTGGAGTGGATCATTGGCGGGCGTGAATTTGCCGGTCAGGGCTGGCGCATGCTGGTGGAGTGTCTGTCGGTTGGTCGCTGCATTTCCCTGCCGGCCATGTCGGTGGCCTGCGGCAAGGTAACCACCTTCACCACTGGTGCTTATGCCCGCATTCGCGACCAGTTCGGCCTGCCCATCGGCAAGTTCGAAGGTGTGGACGAAGCCATGGCACGTATTGCCGGCTACACCTACCAGATGGAAGCCTCGCAGGATCTGGCGCTGACCGGTCTGGACATGGGCGAGAAGCCATCGGTGCTGTCTGCTGTGCTCAAGTACCACAACACCGAGCGCATGCGCAAAACCATCAATGATGCGATGGATATTCACGGTGGCAAGGCCGTGGTGCTGGGGCCGCGCAACTATCTGGCACGTGCCTATCAGTCCATCCCGATCGGCATTACGGTGGAAGGTGCCAACATCCTCACCCGTTCGATGATCATCTACGGTCAGGGTGCCATCCGCTGCCATCCGTTTGTATTGCGCGAGATGAAAGCCGCCATGGCCAATGATGCTGCCGAGTTTGATCGTGCCATCACCGGTCACATCAACTTCGTCATCAGCAATGTGTTCCGTTCGCTGTGGCTGGGGCTGACCGGTGCCCGCTTTGCCGGTGCGCCACGTGGTGGCGAAACCGCGCTTTACTACAAGCAGGTCACCCGTTTCTCCAGTGCCTTTGCCTTGCTGTCCGACATGGCCATGTTCAGCCTGGGTGGCACGCTGAAGTTCCGCGAAAAACTGTCGGCCCGCCTGGGTGACATGTTGTCCAATCTGTACATTGCCACGGCTTGCCTCAAGCGTTTTGAACGCGATGGGGCTCCCAAGGAAGACCTGGCCGTGCTGCGCTGGGCGGTGGAAAACGCATTGTTTGATCTGCAACAGGCGATGGATGGTTTTCTGGCCAACCTGCCCAGCCGTGGTCTGGCCTGGGTGCTGCGCAAAATCATCTTCCCGTGGGGTCTCACCCTCAAGCCTGCTTCGGATCGCATTGGCACCAAGGTGGCGCGCGCCATGATGGAGCCGGGCGGCATGCGCGATCGCTTGACCCGGGGCATGTATGTATCGCCTTCGGAAGAAGATGCCGTCGGTGTGCTGCGCCATGCGCTGGATGCCATCCTGGCAACGGAGCCAGTCGAACAGAAGCTGCGCAAGCTGGCGCGTGATGGCAAGTTCTCGCGCATTACTGCGCGTGAGCGACTGGAAGAGGCCTTGCAAAGCGGCTTGATCACCCAGGCTGATTTTGATGCGGTCACCCGTGCACGCAAGCTCAAGCGCGATGTCATCATGGTGGATGATTTCGACATGGCTCTGGAGCAGCATGATGCGGCACTGCTGAAGCGCCACATTTTCTGAGCCTGTTTTCTACACTGAATGGATTGCCGGGTGATTCTTCATCCGGCCGTTCAGTCAAGTTGCCGTGTTGCGGCAATTTGACTGAGCGATCACCAGGAGCGCCTTATGGATTCCACTACACCTCGCCTGCCAACCTTGCGGGTTCGGGCTCTGCCAACTGCCACCAATGCTTATGGGCGGGTACAGGCCGGCTGGCTGATGGGGCAGATCGACATGGCAGGCAGTCTGGATGCAGAGCGCCTGGCGCGGGGGCCGGTGGCGACAGTGGCGGTGAATGCATTCCAGTTCACCCACCCCATCTTGCTGGGGGATGTGGTCAATCTGTATGTCGAAAGACTGCGGGTGGGGCAAAAGTCGGTCACGCTGAAGATATCGGTTGAGGCGGAGCGGCTGGATGGCGAGCTGGTATTTGTCACGGAAGTGATTGCCACTTTTGTGGCAATTGATGTTGATGGTAAATCGCGAAACTTGGCGGAAGTTGGTTGAATTTAAGAGTATTTGTTGCTTGTTTGTTGTGTAAAACGATCGTTTGGAACAAACGCTCTTATTTTGGTGGACATGCTTAGATTCTCTGGTAGTATCCAAATTGATCCGTAGTAATACGGACATAAAAAGCGACTAGGACTACATACAGATATATTCGCAAGAGAGGGATGACACATGAAACTGAAGCACCTCAGCCAATCCGTGATGCTCATGGGAGTTGCCGTCGGGGCGTTCTCTTCCACAGCACTGGCTTCCGGTTACCACTTCGGCTCGCAAAGCGTTTCCGCGCAAGGCACGGCATTTGCCAATAGCGCAGAAGCCAGCGACGCTTCCACCATTTTTTATAATCCGGCAGGCATGTCGCGTCTGACTGGCACCAACTTCTCCGGTGGCCTGACCCTGGTAGTGCCGGATTCCAGCTATACCGATAATGGTTCCAAGACACATTCCGGAACTTCGACTGGCGGTGGCAGTGCCAGTGGCTATGCGCCGGACTATGTAGTTGCACCATCTTTCTATGCAACGCATCAAATTAATGATAAATGGACGGTTGGTCTGGGTGTATTTGTCCCGTTTGGTGCAGAACTGAACTATGGCGAAACCTGGGCGGGCCGCTATTCGCTGGAAAGCATCAAGCTGGAAACCCTGAACTTCAATCCTTCGGTGTCCTACAAGCTGGATGACCACCATGCCTTTGGTTTTGGCGTTTCTGCCCAATACATGAAGGCATACTTGTCCAAGGCGGTTGATCTGACAGGTGTACCTCACAACGGTGATGGCCATGCTGCCTTGAGTGCAGATGGCTGGGGTTTCGGTTTCAATCTTGGCTACATGTACCAGCTGAATGATGCTACCCGCTTTGGTGTTGCCTATCGTTCCAATATCCGTCAAAAGCTTGATGGACAGGCGTACTGGGATTTGAGCGCGGCAGGTTCGTTTGCATCCGTGATTCAAAACAACTTCCATCACGTAAATTCGGATGGCACGGTAACAGTGGATACCCCGGAATCCATTTCGGTCAATGGCTTCCACAAGCTGAATGACAAGGTAGACCTGATGGCCGACCTGACCTGGACCCGCCATTCCCGCCTCGACCAGATTGATATCAAGTTCAGCCAGCCGGGTGAAGGCGACCTGGTGATCAAGCAGGGCTGGCGCGATACCTTCAAGCTGTCCCTGGGTGCCAATTACCATTACAGCGACAACCTGCTGCTGCGTACCGGTGTCGCCTGGGACCAGTCTCCGGTCAAGAATGCAGACGAAACCCATCCGGCCTTGCCGGATAGCGACCGCTACTGGTTGTCCTTTGGTGCCAACTACAAGCTGAGCAAGCAGTCGTCGCTGGATTTTGCCTACTCTTATGTGTTCTTCAAGAATGCTAATGTCAACTATACCGACAGCTGCACGACAACGTCGACTACATGTACCGGTAACGGCGAAACCACCAAGGGCTCTTACAAGACCAATCTGCAATTCCTTGGTCTGCAGTACAACTACAGCTTCTAAACAGACAGTAACGGTTTAGGGGCGTGGCAGGGCAGTGGCGGCCTTGGTCGCTGCTGCCCGAAAGCAAGGCAGGCATGAGGGGCCTGCCCCATGATTGATGAGTTTCAACATAACGAGGAAACCATGTCTCAAACCAAGTTCAATGTACGCAAGGTGGCAGTGCTGGGTGCTGGCGTGATGGGTGCGCAGATTGCCGCTCATCTGGTCAATGCCAAAGTGCCGACCATCCTGTTTGATTTGCCGGCCAAAGAAGGCAACAAGAATGGCATCGTGCTCAAGGCACTGGATGGCCTGAAAAAGCTCAAGCCGTCCCCGCTGTCCAATAAAGACGCAGTCGGTTACATAGAACCGGCCAACTACGAAGACCACCTGCACCTGCTCAAGGATTGTGATCTGGTGATCGAGGCCATTGCCGAGCGCATGGACTGGAAAGCCGACCTGTATCACAAGGTGGCACCGCATCTGGGCGAACACACCATTTTCGCCACCAACACCTCTGGCCTGTCCATCAACAAGCTGGCCGAGAACTGTCCCGATTCCGTGCGTCCGCGCTTCTGCGGCGTGCACTTTTTCAACCCGCCGCGTTACATGCACCTGGTCGAGATCATCCCGTGCGTAACGTCGGACGCGGGCATGCTGGACAATCTGGAGCGTTTCCTGGTGACCACCCTGGGCAAGGGTGTGGTACGTGCCAAGGATACCCCCAACTTTGTTGCCAACCGCATTGGTGTGTTCTCCATGCTGGCAACCATCGCCAATGCCGAAAAATTCGGCATCCGCTTTGATATTGTCGACGATCTGACCGGCCCGCGCCTGGGTCGCCCCAAGTCTGCCACCTTCCGTACTGCCGACGTTGTAGGCCTGGACACCTTTGCCCACGTAGTGAAAACCATGGACGACACCCTGCCGGGTGACCCGTGGCATGGCTTGTTCAAATCGCCGGAATGGCTGCAGAAGCTGATTGCAGCCGGTGCGCTGGGTGCCAAGACCAAAGTTGGTATCTACAAGAAAGACGGCAAGAAAATGTTCGTGTTCGACGCGGCCAGCGGCGAATACGTTGGCGGCGGGCAAAAGGGTGATGATGCGGTCAAGGACATTCTGAAAATTGCCGACCCGGCGGAGAAATTCCGTCAGCTGCGCGCGAGTGAGCATCCGCAGGCACAGTTCCTGTGGGCCTGCTTCCGCGATGTATTCCATTACATCTCTTACCATCTGGCAGATATTGCCAACTGTGCCCGTGATGTGGATTTTGCCATTCGCTGGGGCTTTGGCTGGTCGGTTGGTCCGTTTGAAACCTGGCAAGCTGCCGGTTGGCAGCAGGTAGCACAGTGGATTGATGAAGACATCAAGGCAGGCAAGGCCTTGTCCGGTGCCGCATTGCCTGCCTGGGCATTGCAGGCCGACCGTGCCGGCGTGCATTTTGCGGATGGCTCCTACAATGCGGCAGGTCAGAACCTGGTAGGCCGCTCCACGCTGGACGTATACCAACGCCAGTTGGCTCCGGCGCGTGTGCTGGGTGAAGCGGCTGCTCCGCTGGGCGAAACCGTATTCGAAAACGATGGCGTACGTGCCTTCACCACGGGCGATGACATCCTGGTAGTGTCGTTCAAGTCCAAGGCACATGCCATTGGCCCGGATGTCATCACCGGTTTGAACACCGCACTGGATATTGCAGAGCAGCGCTTCAAGGGGCTGGTGATCTGGCAGACCGAAGAGCCGTTCTCTGTTGGTGCCGATCTGCAATCCATGCTGCCTGCCTTCATGACGGGTGACTGGGCTGCCATTGACGCTACCGTGCGCCGCTTCCAGGAAACCTCCATGCGCCTGCGTTACAGCCAGGTGCCCACCGTAGCCGCGACTCAAGGCTATGTGTTCGGCGGTGGTTGCGAATTTGCCATGCACTGCGACAAGACCGTTGCGGCATTGGAATCCTATGTTGGTCTGGTGGAAGTGGGTGTTGGCCTGTTGCCGGGCGGTGGTGGTTGCAAGGAATTCGCCTTGCGTGCCGCACAGGAAGCCAAGGGTGATGTGTTGGCCGCACTGAAGGATTACTTCATGGCGATTGCCACTGCCAAGGTGGCCACCAGCGGTCAGGAAGCACAGGAAATCGGCTTCTTCCGCAAGGGCGATCCGGTGGTATTCAATGCTTACGAACTGCTGTATGTCGCCAAGCAGCAAGCGCTGGCCATGGCTGAATCCGGCTATCGCCCGCCGCTGAAAGTGAAGGGCTTCCCGGTGGCTGGCCGCTCTGGCGCCGCTTCCATCAAGGGCTCGCTGATCAATATGCTGGAAGGGAATTTCATCTCCCAGCATGACTTCTTCATTGCTTCGCAAATCGCCGATGTCATGACCGGTGGTGATGTTGAGGCCGGTACGCTGGTGAACGAGCAGTGGATTCTGGATCTGGAACGCAAGGCCTTCATGACCCTGCTGCAAAATTCCAAAACCCAGGATCGCATTGCCAACATGCTCACCACCGGCAAACCGCTGCGCAACTAATACGAACAATGCATCAGACCGACGGCCGCGAGGGGCGGAGCCGTCGGCTGCAAGGAGATTGAAAAATGGTCAAGCAAGTACAGGAAGCTTATATCGTCGCTGCCACCCGTACCCCGGTGGGCAAGGCACCGCGTGGCATGATGCGTCATGTGCGTCCGGATGACATGCTGGCGCATGTGATTACCGGCGCGCTGGCCCAGGTGCCGACGCTGGATCCGAAACTGATTTCCGACTGCGTGGTGGGTTGCGCATTTCCTGAGGCGGAGCAGGGCCTGAATATGGCGCGTATCGGCGTGCTGTTGGCGGGGCTGCCCAATACCGTTGGTGGTATCACCATCAACCGTTACTGCTCGTCCGGTATCAATGCCGTACAGATGGCGGCTGACCGCATTCGCCTGGGTGAGGCCGACGTGGTGATTGCCGCGGGTGCCGAGTCCATGTCGCTAGTGCCGATGATGGGTAACAAGGTATCGCTGAACCCGGAAATTTTTGCCAAGGATGAGAACTATGCCATCGCTTACGGCATGGGCCTGACGGCAGAAAAAGTAGCCCAGCAGTGGGGTGTGTCGCGTGAAGACCAGGACGCTTTTGCCGTCGAGTCGCATCGCCGTGCCATCGCCGCCATTGATTCCGGTGCCTTCAAGAGCGAAATCACCCCGCTGGAGGTGACTTATCGCACCCCGAATCTGGAAACCGGTGAAGTCATCAGTAAGACCAGGCTGCTGGATACCGACGAAGGTCCGCGTCGCGAGACCACGCTGGAAGGCCTGGCCAAGTTGAAAACCGTGTTTGATGCCAAGGGCTCGGTGACCGCCGGTAACTCTTCGCAAATGTCCGACGGTGCCGGCGCGGTGATTCTGGTGTCCGAGCGCGTACTGAAGGAATTCAACCTGGTGCCGCTGGCACGCTATGTCACCTTCGCGGTGAAGGGTGTGCCGCCGGAAATCATGGGTATCGGCCCGAAAGAAGCTATCCCGGCTGCCTGCCAGCAAGCTGGTATCACACAGGATGATCTGAAATGGATCGAGCTGAACGAAGCTTTTGCTGCGCAAGCATTGGCCGTGACGCGTGATCTGGCGCTGGATACCAGCAAGATCAACCCGCATGGTGGTGCCATTGCCCTGGGTCACCCCTTGGGCGCTACGGGTGCCATCCGTACCGCAACGCTGGTGCATGGCATGCGTAATGCCGGCCAGCAGGGCTACGGCATGGTCACCATGTGTATCGGTACCGGCATGGGTGCGGCAGGCATTATCGAAGTGCTGTAAACAAGTACCCAAGCATGAAAAACGCCCGTTTGACGGGCGTTTTTTGTTTCTGCTTGCGATTTGGATGGAGTTGTTCAGTCAACCTTTGACAAGGTGTCAAAATCACTGTTGCTGCAGTCTTCGAATTCTTGCTGCGGCGTTTTCAGGCGAATCAGGTAAGACTTGCCCTGTGCCGTGAGAATCTGCTCCCGGCCCGGTTCGGCCAGTGGCTTGGGCATCAGGAACCAGCGTTGACCCTTGCGTGAATTCGGCTGGGTAATATAGATGGCAGTGGTGGGCTGGTCACGATTACCACCGGGCTCGCTCAGGGAAACACCAACCGGGTTTTGCCCCAGTATTTCAATCCCGACCCGCGTGCCATTCTGCTGCCGCAAGATGCGGCGGATGGCACCCAGCAACAGGGGATGGCTCTCGGTCTTGACCAGCACGATACGACCAATGGCAAGCTGTTCAACGCTCTTGCCAACAAAGGTCAGGCCCATCCCGGTGCTGCTGATATCGTTGACCTTCCACTCCTGGATGGAGTTGGCACTATTGTTTTCAATGTCCTGAATCTTGACGGCAAAGGCGGCGCGTTCGAAGCCGATGGTGACTTGTGCGGCCGAGCTGTGCAGCGAGCGCTCAGACTTGCGCAAGGATTTGCCACCATCATCCGACCAGCGGATGGCCAGCTTTTCACACAGGGCCAGCCATTCTTCCCGTTCCAGCTTGGCATCCAGCGCGCGCAGGACGGGTGGTACCGAGCGGTCCAGATCAAACATCAGGTCGGCAAGCCGGCTGGTCAGGTCGTTGGTGGACCAGTAACGCAGCCACTTGCCGGCCATGCCGCGCAGGATGGGTTGCGGATGCTCAGGCATGCTCAGATTGACGACAAAAACCGGCTCCTGGATGGGGGGCTGCTTTTCCAGATGAATACCCTGGCTAAGCGGCATCATCAGTTGGTCTACCGCGATGATTTCCCGGTGCAGCATATTGTCTGTTTGCGCCAGATACAGCATGCAGCCCTGCAGCAGTAATTGTTCACAGCTGACCTCAACCTTGGAGTCCGGATACAGCATCAAGGGCGTGCGGGCAACGCCGGCTTCTTCAGCCTGCATATAAAAGCGGAAGCCTTGTTGCCAGACCGACCCTTCCGGTTTCAGGTAACGCAGTGAATTCCACGCGATCAGGCGCATCTGGTGATGCAGGCCGCGTGCAGTGATCAGGCGGATATCCGCTTCCAGCGCGGTATTCGGAGCTGCCTGATACAGGCGCAGGCAAATCTGGTAGGCATTGGCCAGTTCATGCCAGAAGGCAAGAATGGTGGGCAGGTAGTTCTTGCTGCCTGGCGTGGCGGCCAGGAAATCCTGGCACAGCTGGTGGTGAATGTTGTGGGCTTTGTCGTCCACATAAACCAGGGTCTTGATACGCTCCTTCAACGGGGTGTCGGTGTCCGCGTTGATTTTGGAGATGGCCTTGATGATTTCAACCAGGGCGGTAAAGTATTCTGTCTGCGGCAGGTCCCTCACCAGCATGGTAGCGGATTGCGCAATACCTGTTGCCAGAGAGTTTTTTGTGAGCAGGGAACTGACCAGAGATTTAAAATCGAACATTGTGCCTTAGCTTTGTTGGGCTCTATGTTTTATCGAATGTATGTCACTATATCTTACGTCACCGGATGCGTGGGTGAAATAGCAATTTTTCCTTTTTTACCGAATATGCATGTTTGTCTGAAAAGATTTGTCCGCTTTCTGAGCAGAATCATACTTGCCGCTCTGTGCATGCTGCATGTCACACCCGCGCTGGCCTTTGAACTGGCACCGGATGAAGGCGTGGGCGTGGTGCTTGGCGGTGGCGGAGCGCGTGGCTTTGCCCATCTTGGCGTATTGCGTGAGTTGCAGCGCCTGCATGTTCCCATTCGCTGCATCGCTGGCACAAGTGCTGGGGCCCTGATTGGTGGGATGTATGCCAATGGGCTGGATTTGGATCAGATGGCCACGGATTTCAACAATGCCAACTGGGATCAGATGCTGTCCGGCCGGCTGCCCCGCACTGAAATTCCTTACGACAAGAAGCGCGACGACTACAAAAACTATCTGGATATCACTTTCGGTCTGCAAGGAGGGCAGTTGCGCGTGCCGCGTAGCGCCATCAACTCGCAGGAAATCGAAATGTTCATCCGCAAGCTGACGCGCGATCGTCAGCTGGATTCCTTCGATCAATTACCCATTCCCTTCCGTGCGGTTGCTACCGATCTGGCCAATGGCGAGGCCGTGGTTTTTGACAAGGGCCCGCTGGCGGAAGCCTTGCGGGCCAGCATGGCTGTGCCAGGACTGTTTGACCTGGTGGAAACAAATGGTCGTCTGCTGGTGGATGGCGGGCTGGCGCGCAATCTTCCCATCCAGGATGCCCGTCAATGTGCACGGAATCTGATTGTGGTGGATGTTGGCACTCCGCCGCTTACCAAGGACCAGATCAACAGTCTGTTCGATGTGGTGGCGCAAACCAGCAATCTGATGGTGAGCCGGAACGTCAAGGAGCAAATGGCTTTGCTCAAGCCGGGGGATGTGCTGATTCGTCCAGACCTGGATGGTTTCAGTGCCGCTTCGTTTGGTGATAACCAGGCCATCATCAAGCGTGGTAGCGAAGCGGCGAGTGCACAGGCAGCCCAGCTGAGCCAGTTTGCCATCAGTGCCGAGCGCTATGCGGCCTGGCGTCAGCGTTTGCAGTTGCCGGAGCATCCGCGCGTGGATGTTGTCCAGGTGAAATCCGATAGCCACTTTGTCAATACCGAGGGGCTGGCCAGCAGCATTGCCAACTTCAAGGATGGAGAGGCTGTGGATGATATTCGCCAGAAATTGCGTAATGTGTTTGCTTCGGGTGACTACGATCAGCTCAGTTATGCCATTGATGACAGGAATGGCCGCCATGTGATGACAGTGATGCCGCTGGAGAAGAGTATCGGGCCGAATGCCGTTCACTTCGGCCTCAGTCTCAACAGCTCGACACCTGGTGATTCCAGTTTCACCTTCCTGGCTGCGCATCAGCGTAACTGGCTGAATGCTGCGGGAGGTTCATGGCGTAATGAAATGGCCATTGGCAAGGACAAGCTGTTCAAGACCGAGCTGTATCAGCCCTGGTCTTATGACAGCCCCTTGTTTGCTGCGGCTTCCTTCAGCTATCACGTGCAGCCATTGTCTTTTTATGATGACAATCACATCAAATATGCAGAAGTCAGTAATGACGTTGCGTCGGTCAATGCCGATATCGGCACGGTGCTTGGCCGTTTCGGCGAGCTGAGGCTGGGATTGTTTGATTCCAGAGTGGAAAGTTATCTGTCGCAGGGGCAGTTTCCCTTGCTGTCATCCACCGTCTACCACAGCTATGCCGGTATCCGCAGCCGCTTTGTCATCGACCAGTTTGATAATCCGCGGTGGCCCCGTTCCGGCTATTTCATGAGTACGGTCTTTACTTCTTCCTTGCCCGCACTTGGCAGCTATACTGCCAGCCGCGATTACGATGCAGTGGTGGAGGGTGTCAAAACCTTTGGTGACATTACTTTCCGTCTGACAGGCAAAATGCGGGGCATTGTCAATCGCAAGCAAGATGACTACCGCTTGGAATCCCTTGGTGGATTTCTGAACCTGACCGGTTATCAGGCAGGCGAATTGCTGGGAGAAAAGGTGTCGCTATCCCGCCTGATGGTTTACTGGCGCGCTTCATCCTTGCCCTCGGTCCTGGGTAGCGGCTTGTATGCCGGGATGTCTGCCGAGGTAGGAAGGGTGTGGGGTAATCCATTCAATGGCAGCAATACCCCATGGATACCTGCCGGGTCTGTGTTCCTGGCTGCGGATACCATTCTGGGGCCATTCTTTCTGGGGGTAGGCAATGCCCGTAACGGCAAGTTAAGCGGTTATCTCTACCTGGGTGCGGATTATTGATGTTGCCCAAAGCAAAAACGGCCACTGTAATAGTGGCCGTTTTGCTGTCCAGGTGAAGACCGGTTTATGAGCGGGCTTACGCTTAAGCGGGGAAAAACAAGTCGGACAAGGCCGCACCGGGGTCATCCTGGCGCATGAAGGCTTCGCCAACCAGGAAGCTATGCACCTGATGGCTGCGCATCAGTCGGACATCGTCCTGGGTCAAAATGCCACTTTCGGTGACAGCAATGCGCCCGTTGCTGATTTCGGGCAGCAATTTCAGCGTGGTGGTCAAGCTCACTTCGAAGGTGCGCAGATTCCGGTTATTCACCCCGATCAGCTCGGTTTCCAGTTGCAAGGCCTGTTCCAGCTCGTCCTCGTTGTGAACCTCCACCAATACGGCCATGCCCAGTTCGCGTGACAGGGCCTCGAAATCGCGCATCTGCGCCAGCGGCAGGGCAGCGGCAATCAGCAAGATGCAGTCGGCACCCATGGCGCGAGCTTCATACAGCTGGTATTCGTCCACCATGAAGTCTTTGCGCAGTACCGGCAAATGGCAGGCGGCGCGGGCAGCTTCCAGGTAACTGGCATCGCCCTGGAAGTACTGCTTGTCGGTCAGTACCGACAAGCAGGCGGCACCAGCGGTGGCATAGCTCCTGGCAATGGCGGGCGGATCAAAGTCGGCGCGGATGATGCCTTTGCTGGGGCTGGCTTTCTTGATTTCAGCAATGACTGCCGGCTGGCCCAATACATGCTTGGCACGCATGGCGGCAACAAAGTCGCGCTTGTCGGTGCTGCGTGCTTCGGCAGCCTCGCGTACCGCACTTAGCGGGCGCTGCTGCAGGGCGGCAGAGACTTCCTGATGTTTGGTGGCAACAATGGTATTGAGGATGTCTGACATTCTGTAAGCCTGTGATGATGCGTTCAGCCAAAACGGACATCATGCAGAACTGTGCGGGCTTTGGCAATGCGCGCTCGGCTGGTGAACAGGCAAGGCTTTGGTTTCAAACCTGCAGATGGGGTTTGAAGAAGTCCAGAATGCGTTGTGGCAGCCAGTTGATGTGGCCGGGAAAACGTCCGCTGACAAAGCCGACATGGCCGCCGTCTGCGGGGAACTCCAATTGCACCGCCGGGCTGGCTTCGTGCCTGGCGGGCAGGGCGCTTGCCGGCAGGAAGGGGTCATTCCTGGCATTGAGAATCAGGGTGGGGCAGCTGATCAACTGCAAGCGTGACTTGCTGCTGGCGCTGGTCCAGTAGTTCAGTGCGGTACCGTAGCCGTGCAGCGGGGCGGTGACCAGGTCGTCAAACTCGATGAAGGTACGCGCCTTGCGCAGTTTCTGGCCATCAAACAGGCCGGGATGACGTTGCAAGGTGGCCAGGGCCTTGGGTTTGAGCGTGTTCATGAACATGCGGGTATACAGCAATCGACCCAGGCCACGGTCCAGCCGGGTGCTGGCAGCCACCAGATCCAGCGGGGCAGAAATGGCTGCCGCCGCACGGGGGATGGCCTGTTCACCCTCGCAGGCCAGATAGTTCAGCAGCATGCTGCCGCCCAGCGAAACGGCGGCAACTGCCATGACAGGGTAGCGGATGGCCAGTTTTTGCAGAATCCAGCGGATTTCATCCGCATCACCGGCGTGGTAAGCGCGTGGCAAAGGGTTGTCGATGCCACCGCAGCCGCGAAAGTGCGGAACCACGCCGTGCCAGCCCAGCCCGGTCAGTGCGTGCATCAGGGCGCGGGCATAGTGGCTGTCGCTACTGCCTTCCAGCCCGTGAAACAGCACCACCAGCGGGCTGCCTGGCTTGCCGTCGACAAAATCCAGCACAATGCTGCCGCCATCCGGGGTGGGCCACTGTTCACGCCGATAGTGGGGGCGTGGTGTACGAATCATCAGGGCGGGCCAGATGGTTTGGCTATGTCCTTCTGGCAGCCACGGTGGTGCGGTGTAGCGCATCAGACTGTTTGTGGTTTCTGGGCCGATTTGGGCCGGAATGCCTTGATGACTTCCGGACGGGTTTCGATATACGGTCCGCCAAGCAGGTCGATGCAGTAGGGAACGGCGGCAAAGATGCCTGGGACGATGGATTCGCCCTGTTCGTTTTTCAGGCCTTCCAGTGTTTCCTTGATGGCCTTGGGCTGGCCGGGCAAATTGAGGATCAGCGAACTCTTGCGGATGACGCCAAGCTGACGGGACAGAATGGCAGTGGGCACAAAGCGCAGGCTGATCTGGCGCATCTGTTCACCAAAGCCGGGCATTTCGCGATCTGCCACCGCCAGGGTGGCATCCGGTGTCACATCGCGCGGTGCCGGACCGGTGCCACCCGTGGTCAGCACCAGTTGGCAGCCTTCTTCATCCACCAGTTGGCGCAGGGTGTCTTCGATGACTGCCTGCTCATCGGCAATCAGGCGGGTTTCTGTGGCAAACGGGTTGCTCAAGGCGCTGGCCAGCCAGTCTTGCAAGGCGGGAATGCCCTGATCCTGATATACGCCGCTACTGGCGCGATCCGAAACTGATACCAGTCCGATCTTCAGCATTATTCCTCTTCTCCTTCGACATCATCGGCGGCAGCATCAGCAGATTGTTGACGCGGCTTGCCCGGTTCCGGAATGGCTTGCTTGATCAGCTGGAACAGCAGGCGGAAGGATTTTGGCGGCTTGCTTTCAGCCTGTTCCTTGCGTGCATTGCGAATCAGGGTGCGCAGCTGCTGTGCATCCACGCCGGGGAATTCGTTGATGAAGGTGGCGGACATTTTATCGTCGCTCATCAGGCGCTCGCGCCAGCGTTCCAGCAAATGCTGCCAGGCGATGTGTTCGGCCGACTCGCCCTTGATGACCAGCAGGTACTGGCGAATGGGTTCCGGGTCGATGTCTCGCATCAGCTTGCCGATGTATTGCAGCTGACGGCGTAGTGCGCCGTGGGCGGTAAAGCGTTTGTAGTCCAGAATGGCAGTGAGCAAATCCTCCGGCAGCTGCATTTTCTTCAGCGTATCCTTGGAGAGTTCGACCAGCTCCTTGCCCAGGTCTTGCAGCGCATCCATGTCGCGTTTGCGCTGGGATTTGCTGACCATGCCATCGGGCAGGTTGTCGTTCTGGTAATCAGTCATCGTTCAACAGTCTCTACGGTTTTCAAGGCTGGTATGATACCGGAAAAGGCGGGCCGATTCCCGCGCAAACTCGCATGGCGTGTTGCTGTCACGGCAATAATGCGTCATCGGCAAAGCAACATTCATCATGGTAGATAAAACATTGGCAGACAACACTTTCAGTTTCAGTAAGGACGTATTGCAGGACATCGCCAGTCGGGTACTGGACCTGGCGCGTCAGCAAGGGGCGACGGCTGCCGAGACCGATGTGTCGGAAGGCTTGGGCCAGACGGTAAGCGTGCGCCTGGGTGAAGTGGAAACCATTGAATACAATCAGGACAAAGGCGTTTCGGTCACTGTTTATCTGGGACAGAAAAAGGGCCACGCCAGTACCTCGGATTTTTCAGATCAAGCCCTGCGGGACACTGTGAAGGCTGCACTGGATATTGCCAGGTTTACTGCAGAAGATGCTTGTGCCGGCCTGGCGGATCGCCAATTGCTGGCAACGGATTTTCCGGATCTGGATCTGTTCCATCCGTGGCAGCTGTCTGTCGAGCAGGCCATTGATCTGGCACGCCACTGCGAAGATGCCGCACGCGGGGTGGATGCGCGGATCAGCAATTCCGAAGGGGCTTCAGTATCGGCGCAGGCCAGTCACTTCATCTACGCCAACAGCAATGGTTTCATGGCGGGCTATCCGGGTAGCCGTCACAGCATCTCTGCTGCGGTGGTGGCGGAGGAGGCTGGCTCCATGCAGCGGGATTACTGGTATTCGGCCGCTCGTCATCCGGATGATCTGGATGACCCGATCAAGGTAGGCCGGACCGCGGGCGAACGAGCCGTACGTCGTTTGTCGGCACGCCGCGTAAAAACAGGTCAGTACCCGGTGCTGTTTGAAGCGCCGGTTGCGGCGTCGTTGATTGGTCATCTGGTTTCCGCCATCAGCGGTGGCAACCTGTACCGCAAATCGTCTTTCCTGCTGGATGCCTTGGGGCAGCAGGTGTTCCATCCCAACATCATCATTGATGAAGACCCGTTTGTACTGCGTGGCATGTCCAGTGGCGCGTTTGACAGCGAAGGGGTGGAAACCTCGGCGCGACGCCTGATTGATCAGGGTGTGTTGCAGGGTTACATGCTGGCCAGCTATTCCGCACGCAAGCTGGGTATGCAATCAACCGGCAATGCCGGTGGGCCGCATAATCTGCTGGTGCATACCACCGGTGAAAGCTTTGCCGAGCTGTTGCAGCAGGTGGGTACCGGCCTGCTGGTTACCGAACTGTTGGGTCATGGCATTAATACCGTCACAGGTGACTACTCGCGCGGAGCGGCTGGCTTCTGGGTGGAGAACGGGGTGATCGCCTATCCGGTAGAAGAAATCACCATCGCCGGCAATTTGCGCGACATGTTCAGCCGCATGGTTGCCGTGGGCACGGACACCCTGTCGCGTGGTGGCAAGGTGATGGGTTCGGTGCTGATCGAGTCCATGATGGTGGCTGGCGAGGATTAAGCTGTCCTCAAGCGTTTGCTACCTTGCTGCAAGGCAGGCAGGGTGGCAAACAGGCTACCCTTCATCGTTCTGTCAGGCATTTCCGTTCTTGCCAAAGTGGCTGGTGGGCAGCTATTCCTGAATGGATGAAAAAGCATCCGTAGCGAGGTGCAAGATGGCGGGGAAATGCAATATCGGCCTGGTGCTGTCGGGAGGCGGTGCCAGAGCGGCCTATCAGGCCGGCGTGCTGCTGGCCATTTCGCGCATGTTGCCCGATCCGGATGTGAATCCTTTCCCCATTATCTGTGGCACATCAGCAGGGGCAATCAATGCGGTGGCGGTGGCCTCCGGTGCTGCCAATTACCGGCAAGCAGTGCACTACCTTGCGCAGATGTGGAAGAACCTCCACATCCATGATGTTTACGATGCCAGCCTTTCCTATTTCATCAAAACCTTTTTCCACTTTGGCATTTCCATTGCAACCGGTGGCCATGGCTGGCACAACCCGAAAAGCTTTCTGGATAATTCGCCCTTACGTGAATTCCTGGGCAAGGTCATGCCATTTGATGGCATCGAGCACTCGTTGCAGCAGGGGGCATTGCAGGCTTTGGCACTGACGGCATCCTGTTTTACAACCGGAATGTCGGTGACGTTTTTTCAGGGACAGCCGCAGATAGATGAGTGGAATCGCCATCAGCGCATGGGGTTGCGGGAAAAAATCGGCCTGGATCACCTGATGGCGACCTCGGCCATTCCGCTGATTTTTCCTTCCACCCAGATTGGCAAACTGCATTATTGCGATGGTGCCATCCGGCAGATGACGCCTTTGTCACCAGCCTTGCATCTGGGTGCTGACAAATTGTTCATTGTCGGCCTCACCAGTCAGCGTCCTCAGGCGGTAGAGCGTCGCGCTGCCGGTGTTGCACCCTCGCCAGCGCAGATTTTTGGTCATCTGCTCAATAGTGTGTTTGTTGACAGCATGTCCATGGACATGGAGCGTCTGCTGCGGGTGAATCACACGGTATCCCTGCTGCAAGGGCATGAGGAATTATGTGCTCAGACCAGCCTCAAACAGGTGGATATTTTCATGCTCAGTCCCAGTCAGTCACTGGAGAGCATTGCCTACCAGTACGCCCATGAATTTCCACCCGTGCTGCGCTTTCTGATGAAGGGTGCAGGTGGAACCAAACAACGCGGCATGACCTTGGCCACTTATTTGCTGTTTGAACCGGGTTATTGTCGCGCGCTGATTGCACTCGGTTATAAGGATGCGCTGGCACAGAAAGATGCCATCAGACAATTTCTGGAACTTTGAATCAGGACTAAAATCCTAGATGTTCCATTTTCAAGCCCAATACAAAGACAAGGGGAAGTTGTGAGTATTCGTTTATCACGCAGACAGGGTTTTTTTCTGGTCGCAGTCGGCTGCGCCGCTGCAATGGCCTTTGCCCTTTATTCGCAATACGTATTGCATCTGGAGCCATGCCCCTTGTGCATTTTCCAGCGGGTAGGGGTGATCTCGGTCGGTATCATTGCCTTGCTGGCTGCCCTGCATAACCCGGGGCGTACTGGTTACAGGGTTTGGGGTGTATTGGGCGTGCTGGCGGCGATGGCTGGTGGCGCGGTGTCTTTGCGTCAGTTGTGGTTGCAAAGCCTACCTGAGGACATGGTTCCTGCTTGTGGGCCTGGCCTGGATTACCTGATGGAAACCTCACCGATGTGGGATGTGCTGTCCAAGGTATTCAAAGGTAGTGGCGAGTGTGCCAAGGTTGACTGGACCTTCCTGGGGCAGGCAATGCCGTTCTGGGTGGCGGTATTCTTTGTCGGTGTGATTGTGCTGCAACTGTGGTTGGCGTTTCGTAAATCCTGAAGCAAACAACTGATCAAGCCGGTATTTCGCATGCAGCGAAATGCCGGCTTTTTTATTGGGGAGGGGTATGGTCTGAATGCAAAAAAGCAGCCGATGGCTGCTTTTTGATTATTGGCGGAGTGGACGGGACTCGAACCCGCGACCCCCGGCGTGACAGGCCGG